>JAGVQF010000144.1 GCA_020051815.1 Candidatus Saganbacteria bacterium
CGGCCGCCGGAGACGATGATCTCGGCGTCAGCCAGATTGACTTTAACGCTTTCATCCTGAATGATCTCTAATAGTTTAACGACCAGATCCTCCGCGCTGATGGAAGGCTTAAATCTGATCACATTGTCACCAGTTTTTACTTTTGCATTTTGAATTTTGACTTTTTTGAACACTTTAGGGCGGACAGTGGCCATCTGCGGCCGGTGTCTTAGCGTTTGGATTGTCGCCATGATGTTGCCGCCAAAAGCCGGCCGGGTTTGGAGCAGGTGCTTTTTTTCTGGATCGATGGCCAGGCCCGTGCAGTCGGCGGTCAGGCCCGCGCCGACGCGGATTGCCAAACGGGCGGCCAGATCGCGGCCCGTTGTCGTGGCGCCGAGGAGCATGACCTCCGGCTTGTATTTGGTGATGACCTCGGCCACCGCGCTGGTGTAGGGGGCAGTGCGATAATCTTTGAGTTCCGGGTTTGTGATGAGATAAACCTTATCCGCGCCGTATTCAAATAGGTGATCGATCTCTTTTTCGATCGCCTCATCGCCGCAGAGAACGGCGCAGAGCTCTTGTTTAAGGTCGCCGGCCAGCTTTTTCCCTTCGGTCAACAGCTCGTAAGCAATCGACTGGACCTCTCCATCGCGCTGTTCGGCAAAGACCCAGACCCCTTTGTAGTGGGAGAGGTCAAGGTCGGAACCGCCCAGTTCTTTTTTGAGCTCGATGGCGGCGAATTTACAGGAAGAGAGGCATGCGCTACAAAGAGTGCAGGTATCGAGATCGATGAGGGCGACTTTTTTCCCCTTGCCGGGCATGTCGGCCGGCCGGTCGATCATGGTGATCGCGGCAAAAGGGCAGGCCTTGACGCAGAGCGTGCAGCCGGTGCATTTATCCAATAATATTCTAATGCTCATTAGATTATTTTCCGATCCTTGATCTTAGCGATCAGTTTATCAACGATCTCGGCGGGTTCGCCGCCTAGTATTTCGCCGCCGCCTCTGGCTGGCGGCGTGAAGATCTTAACCACGCTCGTCGGCGAACCGTTCAGCCCCATGTTTTTCGGGTCGCCGTTGATCTCGGCCGCGTTGAGTGTTTTGATCTCGGCTTTTTTGGCCCGCATCAGCCCTTTGAGCGAGGGGAGGCGGGGAGTGTTTATCTGTTTAACGACGGTGATGACGACCGGCAGAGGGGCTTCGACCACCTCATTGACTTCTTCCAGCAGACGTTCAACCTTACACTTGTTGCCTTCAACTTCGATTTTCGAAGCGAAAGTCACCTGGGGCAGGCCCAGCCACTCGGCGATGCCGGGGCCGACCTGGGCGGTGTCGCCGTCGATGGCCTGTTTGCCGCAAAGGATCAGGTCAAATTTGCCCAGTTTTTTAATTGCTTGAGATAAGGTGTAAGAGGTGGCCCAAGTGTCGGATCCGGCGAAAGCACGGTCGGAGACGAGGACCGCTTCGTCCGCTCCCATGGCGATCGCCGTTTTGAGCGCTTCGGCAGCCTGGGGCGGGCCCATGGTGACGACGGTCACTTTACCGCCGTGGAGGTCCTTGAGTTGGAGCGCCGCCTCGATGGCGTTCTCGTCAAAGGGGTTAACGATCGAAGGGACACCCTCGCGGATCAGGGTGTTCGTTTCCGGGTTGATCCTAACTTCCGTCGTGTCCGGAACTTGCTTGATGCAGACAATAATGTCCATTACTTCTTGGTCGCGGCGAGTTCTTTGATCAGCGCCAAACCGATCTGGTTGCGCTGGATCTGGTTGGTCCCTTCATAGATCTGGGTGATCTTGGCATCCCGGGCCATCTTTTCGACCGGGTATTCCTTCATGTAGCCGTAACCCCCCAGGACTTGAATGGCATCGATCGTAACTTTCATGGCGGTGTCGGAAGCGAAGAGTTTGGCTTCCGAGGCGGGGAGGGTATAGTCGGTGGCGCCGGCGTCGATCATCCGGGCGGTGGCGTAGACGAGGGCGCGGGCCGCTTCGATCTGGGTCGCCATGTCGGCTAGGATATGCTGGATCGCCTGCAGGGAAGCAATCGGCTTGCCGAATTGGATCCGCTCGCGCGAATATTTCAGCGCTTCATCGAGCGCTACCTGGGCGATGCCGACCGCCTGAGCGCCGATCCCCGGCCGGGTCAGGTCGAGGGTCTTCATGGCGACGATAAAGCCGAGCCCTTCTTTACCGAGGAGCTGGCCCTTGTGGATCTTGCAATCCTGGAAAACGAGTTCCCGGGTCGCTGAACAGCGGATTCCCATCTTGTTCTCTTTCTTGCCGAACGTAAAACCGGGGGTCCCCTTTTCTATAATGAAAGCGGAGGCGCCGCGGGCGCCGCGTTTTTTGTCGGTCATGGCGATGACGGTGTAGGTGTCGGCTTCGCCGCCGTTGGTGATCCACTGCTTGGTACCGTTCACTATATAGTAATCGCCGTCCTTGATGGCGGTCGTTTCCAATCCGGCCGCGTCAGAGCCGGCGCTCGCTTCGGTCAGGCCGAAGGCGGCCAGTATTTTGCCGGCCGCGATCGGCGGCATATACTTTTTCTTTTGTTCCGGGGAGCCGAAGAGGAGGATCGGGGTCGAGCCGAGGGCCGAAGCGGCAAAGGTGACGCCGACGCCGCCGCAGGTCCGGCTGATCTGTTCGGTCGCCAGGCAGAAATTGAAAACGCTCTGGCCCATGCCGCCGAGCTCTTCCGGAATGTAGAGGCCGCAGAGATCGGCTGCGGCGTAAGCTTTCAGCGCTTCCCAGGGGAATTCCCCGGTTTCGTCCCACTCCGCCCGTTTGGGGAGGGCCTTTTCCAGGGAAACTTTCCTCGCCAGGTCACGGATCATTATTTGTTCTTCGGTTAACAGGTAATCGAGCATTCTAACTTTCCCTCCGTTTCTGTTAAGTTTTCGATGTCTCGGGACGGGCCGATAACTTTTTAAAATAATCTTCGCATTTCTTTATAAGTTCTCGAAGTAATTCATTCTCATCATTTATGCAATGTTCCATTCCTTCTTGATCATAATAATAAATATTCCCATCGTCCCAACCGATCAATTTATTTTTACCCATACTCATTTTATGCTAATGTCCCTCAGCAATTGTTTTATGAGCGGCTTTATATGTGGAAGATCTTCTTTGATGACCGCCCATAGAATTTCCGTATCAACCCCAAAATAATCATGAATTAATTTGTCCCTCATACCCGCCATGGATTTCCAATCAATTTCAGGTTGTTTTTCCTTGATGAAAGATGGAATATTTTTGGCGGCCTCACCAATAATCTCGAGCTTTCTTATGGCAGCGCTGGCCGTTTTATCATCCTTAATAAATTTATCATAACCAAGCTTTCTGACGAAGCGCTCAATCGATGAAATGCTATCCAGGATGTCTTTAACGAAGATTTGATAGTTTCTTTTGGGTTTTTTCACAAATAAACCACTTCATTAAGGATTTGCTGACGCAATTCCTTACGGATTGCTTTTTTTCTGACCAGATCCACTTTAATTCCCAATGCTTTTGTTAGGTAATCCTCCAGTCGAAGAAATTTAAAAAGCCCCGGAACCTTTTTAAATTCAACAAGAACATCCAAGTCGCTGCCTCTTTTTTGTTCTCTTCTAACGTAGGAGCCAAAGAGCCCGATTTCTTTAATGTTAAATGTTTTCTTGAGCTCGTCTTTTCTTCCCGATAATAGTTTTTTTATCTTCTCAAAACTCATTTGGCCTCCCCAAAACAGAGCAATGTAATATTTCAAAATTCCCTGAAATTTTCCAAACCGTCCGCCGATATCATATTGTATCAAGAATTTGAGTTTAGGTAAAGAGGAAGGAAAGGAGGAAGGACTAAAATGGGGGGATTGAAACGAGTCGGTCCCAAATTAACGGTTTGTGAGCAAATTCAGCTTGGGGAAAAAAGAAGCAAAACGAATCATCCGTTTAGGGGAAGGTGGCTGGCGATTTATATTACTAGTCCAAGCGGGCGGCCAACCAAGAGTAGGGCCGAGGATTTATTTATTGATAGAGGTAATGGGCAAGTCGTATTTAATTGTGCCGCCCCGGCCTTGTCTGCGGCAGGTGTCAAAGTTTATTTTCGCACGCGCAAGGGGCTAAATATGGAGGACTTAAGAGCTCTTGACGGCATGACGCCGGAACAGATCGATCATAAAATGGACGAATTGGATCGCGAATTCGCCCAAAAGATACGAGAGGATAGCGAACGTCTTCTGGCTGAGAAACTATTTGAACAAGACGCCTTCAGTAGGTTAATAGAATCCCTCAAGAATTCAGGGGTGTTTGATGATGGCTGGGATCCGTACTGAAGAGATCAAAATTCATTGAAAATAGCCTGACAACTCCAAAATGCGTTGTAAAATGGAGCTTATAATTCCAGATTGTTACCGCCTAAAAAAGTAGTAAAATTGATTGACAACTTCAAAAATGCGGCGCATAACTGAATCAGATCCTACCACTGAATAATGTTAGCCCCGTAAGTCAGCCCGGCGCCAAAGCCGGAGAGTACGATCAGGTCGCCTGATTTGATCCTTCCCTCTTTCAGGGCCTCATCCAAGGCGATGGGGATGGAGGCCGCCGAGGTGTTACCGTACTTTTGCAGATTAACATAAACTTTTTCTTTTGACAATCCCATTTTCTTCGCCACATGGTCGATGATCCTGATATTGGCCTGGTGCGGGATCAGGAGATCGATATCGGCCGGCGTCAGCTTGGCGATCTCGAGGATCTTTTCCACCGAGGCTTCAAGTACGCGCACGGCGAACTTAAAGACCTCTTTGCCTGCCATGCGAATCTGGCGGCCGTTCTTGGCTTCCGGATCGCGCGAACCGCCGCCCGGCATGACCAGGTATTTGCCGAACAGCCCCTCGGCTTTCAAGTAACTGCGTAAAACCCCTTCTTCCTTGTCGGTGGCGGTCAAGACCACCGCGCCGGCGCCGTCGCCGAAGAGGATGCAGGTGCCGCGATCGGTCCAGTCCAGATATTTGGTCAGGGTGTCGGCGCCGACCAGCAGGATGTTTTTATAAGCGCCGTTTTCGATCAAGCCGCTGGCCACTGCTAGGCCAAAGTTGAAGCCGGAGCAGGCGGCCGAGAGATCGAAGGCGGCCGCGTTCTTGATCCCCAGTTTGTCCTGCAAAATGCAGGCGGTTGAAGGGAAGAGCATGTCGGGGGTGCAGGTGCAGACGATGATGAGGTCGATCTCCTCGGGCGAGAGGCGAGCGGCGGACAGCGCCTTTTTGGCGGCTTCAACCGCCAGGTCGGAGGTAGCTGTGTTTTCGTCGGTCACGCGCCGCTCTTCGATGCCCGTGCGCTCCCTGATCCATTCATCCGAGGTCTCGACCGTCTTCGCCAGGTCGTTGTTGGTCACGATCTTGGGCGGCAGGTAGGAGCCGGTGCCGATAATTTTCGCCCTCATACCGCGCTTCCTGCCTGCCGGCAGGCAGGCATCTTTGAGATACAGCCGACCAAGTCCTCGCGCGCGGCTTCGTGGGCGGCCCGGATCGCGTTCTTAAAGGCCTTGGCCTTGGCGCGGCCATGGGCCTTGAAGACCACGCCGTTGATGCCCAGCATCGGGGCGCCGCCGGCTTCGTCGTAGTCGACGCTCTTCTTGATGTTGCCCAGCGCCGGCAGGAGAAGAAAAGCCGCGAATTTGGTCACGATATTTTTGCTCAACTCTTTTTTGAGCAGAGAGACGGTAAAGTCGCTGATCGATTCGCCGAACTTTAAGATCAGGTTGCCGACGAAACCATCACAGACCACGACGTCAACTTTGTGAGAGAGAATTTCTTTCGATTCGACATTGCCGACAAAATTAATTTTTGTTTCTTTGAGCAGCGGCCAGCTGGAAACGGCCAATTCATTGCCTTTTTCTTTTTCCTCGCCGATGTTGAGCAAGCCGACGCGCGGATTATTGATGTGCATGACATGCTCGGCGTACTGCGAGCCCATTTCGGCAAATTGCACCAGGTTCTTCGGTTTGCAGTCAACGTTGGCCCCCATGTCCAGCAGCAAAATTGGGCCCGAGGGGGTAGGGAAGATGGCCGCGATAGCGGGACGTTCGACGCCGGGGATCCGGCCGAGGGCAAAGAGAGAAGCGGCCATCAGCGCCCCGGTGTTGCCGGCCGAGACCACGGCGTCGGCCTCGCCTTTTTTGACCAGGGCGACCGCGACATTAAGGGAGGAATCTTTTTTTTGTTTGACGGCCTGGACGGGGCTCTCGTCGTTGCCGATGACCTCCGAAGCGTGGACGATGGAGATGTCGCCCTTTTTGGGGTAGCGGGCCAGCTCTTTTTCGAGCGCCTGGCGGTCGCCGGCCAGCTTGAGGCTGACGGGAAGTTCAAGTGAAGCTAAAACGGAGCCTTTAACGATTTCGCCGGGGGCAAAGTCGCCGCCCATGGCGTCTACGGCGATCCGGATCACTCTTTCTTGCCCTTTTCCTTCTTAACTTTGAGCTTGAGCACCTGGCGGCCTTTGAACTGGCCGCAGGCTGGGCAGGCCTGGTGGGAAAGGTTGGCCGCGCCGCAGTTGGGGCACTTGCTCAAACTGGTCTCTTTTAAACGATAATTCGAGAACCTTCTTTTTCCCTGTCTGATATTCGAGTGTCGCTTCTTTGGTACCGGCATGTTTTATACTCCTTTAGACTGATCTTGTCGAAGCCCTTCAAAGTCATTTTATCATTTTGCCCTGGGGTGCGCAAGGTCATAGACTTTCTTTAACCGTTCCTTGGTCACGTGCGTATAGACCTGTGTAGTGGAGAGCGAGACGTGGCCCAGGAGTTCCTGGACCATCCGAAGGTCCGCTCCCCCTTCCAAAAGATGTGTGGCGAACGAGTGGCGCAGGGTGTGCGGCGTAACTTTTTTGTTTATCCCCGCTTTCTTGGCGTAAAACCGGATGATCCGCTCGATCTGCCGGCTGGTCAGGCGGGAGCCCCGCCGGCCGATGAAGAAGGCGTTCGTTTTCGCCGCATTCAGCCGCTGCGGCCGCCCGTTTTTTAAATAATCTTTCAAGGCGTCCTTGGCATGCGAGCCGAAGATAACGACCCGCTCTTTGGCCCCCTTGCCGAAAACCCGTATTTCCCCCTCATCAAAATCGACCTCGTTTAAATTGAGCCGGGCGATCTCAACAACCCGGATCCCCGTACCATATAGTAATTCCATTATGGCCCGGTCGCGACCGCCCGCCGGCGCCGCTTCCAAAAGCGACTTCATTTCTTCGGGATAAAGGAAATTGGGCAGCTTCTTCGGCAGTTTTGGCGTCAACAGATTTTGAAACGGATTAACCTTGCTTTTCTTTTCCCGTTGAAGGTA
>JAGVQF010000089.1 GCA_020051815.1 Candidatus Saganbacteria bacterium
AGAGCAGGAAGGCCGTCGTTTGCGGCCGCTCGTACATTAGCGCGGCATAGGCGCGCCTGGGGATGACCGGTTTGGGCGCGGGCTCCGGCGTCGCGCTCTCCGGCAGGGCCAGAAAACTCTGGTACTCGTCGAGCACCTCCGAGAGCGCCGAGGGCGACGGGGTCGGCAGGTGATTGATCCCAGCCGCGATCAGGTCGGCGATCTCTTCGGGCAGATAGCGCAGGACGCGCGAGGAGACGTCGGCCCCCAGGATCGACAAAAAGATCGTCGCTTTTTCTCTACCGGTTAATACCATAATTGATTTTTATTCGCTCAACCAGCGCTTCAGGAGCTCCGCGATCTGTTCGGGATTGCGCTCCGCCATGCCTCTGACCTGGTCTAATTTCGAGACCCGTTCCCTGGCTGGCGCAGACGATGGCTCGGGAGAAATTTCCGCCATTGGCGGCGAGGCCGGCCGCGAACGTTTAAGAGTGATAAGGCCCCAGACCAGGATCAGGAGCGCCAGGAGAGCGATCCCCCACCACATATACCGGCCTAAGGCCGAGAGCGAAAACGGTAATTTAAATCCCCCCGCCGGTTTTTTCGTCTTGCCGATCGCCAGCGGCGGCGTGGCCAGGTGGAACGGCACTTTTTGGATCATGATCCGGTCGCCGCGCTTCTTATTGTAGCCGATGGCCGCCGCTATAGTCGTATAGGTCGCCTGCTTGAGGCTCGGAATAAGATCCACGCGGTTATCGATCAGGACGATGGCGTGGAGTTTCTTGATCTTAAGCTCCCTGGCCTTGATCTCCTTTTCTTTGGCCGGCTGGATCTCGGCGGTGACCTTGATGATAACGCTGTTGAGCGGATAGAAACGATTGAGCAATTCCTGGGCCTTGCCGGTCAGGTCAGCTTCCAACTCTTTTTTCGTCTGGACCTTCAGGACTATCTTTTCCTCGGCGGCCAGCGTGGGCACGGCAGTCACGGCAGTCACGGCCGCCTTGACTTCAGGCGAAACGGCTTCCGGCGTCACCGTCGCCATGGTCTCCGGCGTGGCCAGGACGACCGGCAGCTCGAGCGGCGCGGGCGTCGGCGCGATCTTGAGCGGCGGCAGGCCAGTTTTGGCCGTCAGGATCCGGCCGGAATCGTCGACCACCGTCACGTTCTCCGTCTGAAGATTTTCCACGCTGTTGGCCACCAGATAGACGATCCCCATTATTTTTTCCGGCGCCAGGACAAAACCGGAACGCAGGCGCAAGAGGACCGCGGCCGTGACCGGCGCGGTCTTGGCGGCAAATAATTGGGTCTCGGGGATCACGACCTGGACGCGGGCGTCCTCCACCCCGCCGATCCGCTGGATATTGCGGGCCAGCTCGCCCGAGATCGCGCGGATCAGCTGGATGCGCCGGTCAAAATCGGTCGCGCCCAGGCGCGACTCATCGAATATCTCCCAACCGACGGAGCCGCCGGCCGGCAGTTTCTTTTCAGCCAGGCCCAGCCGGGCCTGGTCGGACTTTTCTTTGGCCACCGCGATGGAGCGCCCTTCGTCGCGGATCTCGTACGGGATAGCCAGTTCTTTCAGCCGGGCGATCACGTTGGCCGCGTCTTTTAATTCAAGATTAGTATAGATGACGGTAAAACCTGATTTTTGCTGCCCGCCGCCCGTCATCGGCCCGCAACTGCGGAACAGGAAAAAGAGGAGAGAAAAAACAACGACCGCGACAACCCCCCCGACCAGGAGGAGCCTGCGTGGATCAAAGCCTGCCGCTTCTGCCATTTATCTTCCTTTCATTATGACTATTAGATCTGTATCTGCGTGATCTCTTTGATCGTATTAACGGCCGAAGTGACCGTCGTTACGGCCAGCTGGGCCATCAGGTTCATTTTGGCCTGCGCCACCATAACATCCTGCAGTTCGGCCTGGCCGTGAATATATTTTTCAGCCAATTGATTGGCGTAGACTTCGGCCCGGCTGACACCGTTCAATGATTCGATCGCTTTGCTCAAAACATCCTCGAAGGCGTTGCCAGTAAAATTGACCGGCGACGGCGCGGCCGGCGCCGCTGGAAAAATGCCCGACCCCGGCTCGATCGGCGCGGCTTGCGAGAAAAGATCGTCGTTGCCCAACAACTGGGCCAGCCTGGTTTCAGCGCTGATCGGTCCGATTGCTTCTATCATAATACCTCACACCTCATACCCCATACCTCCCAAGCTTTATTGCAAAGTCAAAGTATCCTGCATCATTTTTTTGGTCGCATTAAAAGCCGTGATGTTAGCGTCATATAATTTTGAAACATAGATCATGTCAACCATTTCGTTCGATAGGTTGACGTTGGGCATCGAAACATAGCCCTGCGCGTCCGCGTCGGGATGGCCGGGGTTATAAACTTTCTGGAAAGGGGTCTGGTCTTCAACAATGTCAACAACTTCCACGCCGCCCGCCGCGCCTCCATAGAGCCGGCTCTCGGCCGCCGACAATTCGCCGGCAAAGGACAGGGTTTTTTCAGCCAAAACGGAGATCTTGCGGCGGTAAGGGCCGCCGCCGAACGCGGCGCGCGTGGTGTTGATATTGGCCAGATTCGAAGCGATCAGCTCCATCGTCCGCCGCTGCGCTTCGATGCCCGAAACGCTGATCTCGATCGCCTGGTTAAGCCCCATGTCCTATCACTTCCTCCTAAAATAATTCTGAAAACCCCGGACTAAAGTCTGGGGAATTATCACGATTATATAATATTCCCCACACTTCAGTGTGGGGTTTCACAAAGAACCTGGCTACTTCCTTCCCTGCGTCACGATCGAGCGCAGGACGCTCATTTTCGACGTCATCATTTTAACATAAGCCGAATAGCGGCCGGAATTCTCCGCCAGCGCGGCCATCTCTTCTTCGAGCGTCACGTTCCTTTTGTCCTGGCGCTTGACCGCGCGGTCCAACTCTTCGTCAAAGCTCAGCGCCTCATAGCCCGGGGTCTTGGCGTTGGCGATGTTCTGAGCGATTACCGCCTGCCTTTTGGTCGCCACGGCCATCGCCTTTTCCAGCGAATTAAATGTCTCGTCGAATAAATTGACCGGTTCAGCCACTTATTTCAACCTCTTCTTGATCGATTCGATCGCCCGGCTGAGCAATCGGCAAACCTTGGGCCGCGATAATTTTAATTTTTGGGCGATGGTTTTCTGGTTGATCCCCTGATG
The DNA here is from genome assembly GCA_020051815.1 of Candidatus Saganbacteria bacterium. Taxonomy (GTDB): domain Bacteria; phylum Margulisbacteria; class WOR-1; order O2-12-FULL-45-9; family XYB2-FULL-48-7; genus 2-01-FULL-53-15. Next base: position 3,169 of record JAGVQF010000089.1, read on the forward strand.
GAAGAAAAGTTCGACCACCTGTTTTTGCAGCGGCGGCAGGGCGTACAACTCGGCCCTGATCTTATCCTTGAGCTCGGCAAAATCAACCTCGGAGGCCGGCGTCGCCTCGCCCGGCACCTGGGCCTCCACCCCGGCTTCGGACATCCCCTGGATCGAGAGAAGATACATAAGCGCCGAGGCCGAGACGATCTTTTTTATCCGCTTGAGGGCCAGTTTGAATTCGTCCGCCGACAGCTCTTTTTTCTCCAGCGTCTCATCTTCTTCTTTTTCTTTTTTATTGACGACCGATTTGACCCCTTTTTTGGCCAGGTCACGGACCATGACCTGGACCCGGTAAGGGACCGGATTATAATTTTTCAGGCCATCGAGCATCTCGCCCCGGATCCGGTAAGAGGCGTAGGTCTCGAACTTGACGCCGCGTTTCGGGTCAAAATTGTCCCAGGCCTTCATCAGGCCGACCGTGCCGTCGGAGACCAGGTCGTCATATTCGATGTTCGGCGGCAGGCCCTTGCCCGAAACCATCGAAGCGATCGAGTGGACCAGCGGCATATAAGCCTCAACGGTAGCGTACGTCTCAACCTTCTTCACCGCCGGTTTCCTGCTCTTGACCTTGGTCATTTAGCCCTCTCGACCGCCGGCAACCAGCCCGGGCGGGCGGCCTGGTTTTTCGCCAGCTGTTTCGCGAATTGTTCGATCAGCACGTCCTGATTAAGGGACGAAAAAACACTGTTATTATCTTTTTCTTCATCATTGCCAAACGTCAGGTCTGGCGACTTGATAGCCGACTTGAGCATCTCTTTGTAAAAAATGGCCAGGAATTCTTCGGTAACCTTCTCATTTCTGGCGGCTCTGGCCGCCGGCAGAAGCTGGTCCAATCTATTAGCCGCCGTGAGCGAACTGATCGGCTCCATTTAGATGACCTCCAGCGGGGCTTTGATCGCGCCGCTCTTTTTCATGGCCTGCAAAATGGCGATCAGGTCTTTGGGGGAGGCGCCGATCGCGTTGAGCGCCTGCACCAGGCTGGAGAGCGTCGGCGAGGCCGGCACGACGGCCAGTTTTTCCTCTTTTCTCTTGAGGTGGGCCCTGGTGGTCGCCTGGTAGCGCTGGTCGCCCGAACTATAATCGGCCGTGTCGGCCGCGTTGCCGACTGCATAGAGCGAAATATCGCCGATATAGACGTCAATGCCGCTGAAAGAGACGGCGACCGGTGAGATAACGACATTTTCGCCGATCACCACCGTGCCGGTCCTTTCGTTGACGACGATCTTAGCGACCGTATCGGGCGAGACGGTCAAGTTCTCGATCTGGGATATGAGGGAGACTAAATTAGTTTCCGAGGGGACCGTGATCGTCCCGGCGTCCCTGGCCGTGGCGGAGAAGCCGGCTTCATTGATCGCCTCGGCCACCCGGCTGGCGGTCGTAAAATCCGGCTCGTTGAGCACGATAGTAATGATCCCTTTCCCTTCAAGCGAGACCAGTACCTCTTTTTCGACCAGCGCCCCGTCGGGGATCCGGCCGACCGTCACCTGTCTTTGCCTGACATAGGGGACATTGGGATAGGACGAATCGGCGCCGACCAGCACGCTCCCCTGGGCCACCGCGTAGACCTGGTCGTCAACCCCCTGCAGCGGCGTGATCAGGAGCGTGCCGCTCTGCAGCGAGGTCGCGTCGCCGACGGAAGAGACGGTGACGTCGAGTTTCTGGCCGGATTTGACAAAGGGCGGCAGGGTCGCCGTCACCATGACCGCCGCGACGTTCCTTGACTTAAAATCGACCGACGGCGGGACGACACCCATCCTCGACATCAAATTCGTCATCGCCTGTTGGGTAAAACTAGACCGGCTCTTGTCGCCGGAATTATTGAGGCCGACCACCAGGCCGAAACCCATGAGCTGGTTCTCCCGCGCGCCCAACACATGGGCGATATCTTTTAACCTGACCGCCGGTGACTGGGCCAAAGCGGCCGCCGCAAAAACCGCACTTAACATTAAAACAACAAATGTTTTTTTCATATTTAAAACAACCAGTTAAAGATCCGCGTTAGCCAGCCCGGAGCCCCGGCATCGGAGACGGCGCCGGAGCCGCTGACGGCCAACTCCGCGTTGGCCACCTGAAAGGAATAAACGGTATTGCTGCCGGCGATATCCTTGGGCCGCACAATGCCGGTTATGGTGATCTCCTGTTCTTCGTCATTGATGTTGATCCGGTGCCGTCCCTTAATCGAAAGATTGCCATTGGGGATCACTTCGACGACCCAGGCGGCGATCCGGGCGGAGACATTGTTGCCGCGCGCCGTCGAGCCGTCGCCGGTATACTGATTCTGCAGCTGGCCGACCGCCTGACTGTTGGTGCCGATGATCGGCGCCAGCCGCTGGAGGTTGTGCGTGAATTTGGCGCTCAAGTTATCGTTGACGTTGGTTTTGGTCGTGGCCGAATTTTTGGCCGTCGAATTCTCGAGGATCACCACATTAATGATGTCTCCCACCTTATAAGCCTTCTGCGGCGAATATGGCCCGGCGCTGTTCTCATTCCAGAGCGAGTCGGCATGGGCCGGCCTAACGGCCATAAATCCAAACATCAAACATCCAACTTCAAAACAAATCAAAATCATCAAAACAGAAATCCTAGAAAAAATGATTTTAAAGTTTGTATTTTGAATTTTAGAATTGTTTGGATGTTTGAAGTTTGAAGTTTGAAGTTTCATTAAAGTTTAACCTCCACATCACTGGCCGAGACGACTTTGGCGGAGAGTTGTTTGTTCGAGTCGAGCCGCTTGACCTTGATCTCCGAGCCGAGCATACCATCCTCCTGCGCCGACGCTTTGGTCTTAACGACCAGCCCGGGCGCCGAGACCAAAAGGTTGACCTGCGCCCCGCGGCGGACCAGCGGCACGTCGCCCACCATCCATTCAAAGATCGTGCTGTTGGACGGGATCGAGATCTTCGCTTCTTTATTGACCAGCGGATCAAGCAAAGTGAAATACTTTTGCGGCAGGAGCGCGATATCCCGATCGTCGAGCTTGAGGTCAGACGCTTCGATCGTTTTGCCTTTCTTGATCAGCCGCGCCGCGGCCGCGATCTTTTTGAACACCTCAACTTTGACCCGGATCAGTTTTTTATCGAAGACCTCATCTCCGGCCGAAGCCAGGATCGGGAAGACTGCGCTACCGACCGGCTTAAAATCGGGATAGACCTCGAGCACGGAGAGGGCCGTTTGTTCGGGCCAGCTCTTCATTTCGCCAAAAACGCCTTCGGACATCTTAAAAGTCAGGCGAACATCCTCTTTGGCCCAATCGGGATATTTGTTGACAACATAATTTTTTATGACATCGGAGGTCTTCTGCTCTGGATTTTCCAGAGCAAGCACGGGCTGCAATACAAAACAAAACAGCAATAACCAGAAAAATGCTTTCATGAGTTAAGCTTGTTTCATCCTTTCAAGAGATGTCAGCATGCCCTCGTAACTGGAAACGGCCTTGGTCACGGTGTCAAAAACCCGCTGGATAGTCACCATCTTCATCATTTCGGTAATAACGTCGACATTGCTCTGTTCCAGGGAAAATTGGTTGATCGAGCCATAGCCGCTCGCCGTCCCGGTCCCGACAGCCGCCTCACCCGAGGCCTCCGTCGCCTGATAAAGGTTTTGGCCGATCGATTTGAGGCCGGCCGGATTGGTAAAGCGCGACAGCGTGATCTGGCCGATCTGAGTCAGGGCCGTCTCGTTATTGATCGAGACGGAAACAGTGCCGTCGGGGCTGACGACGACCGAGGTCGTCCCCTGGGGAATAACAATGCCCGGCTCGAGCAGGCGCCCGTTCGGGTCGGCCAGGTTGCCTTCGTTATCGATATGAAAATTGCCGGCCCGGGAAAAAGCGAACGTGCCGTCCGGCATTTTGAGCTGAAAAAAACCCTGCCCCTGGATGGCGACATCGAGCGGATTGTTGGTGATTTCGATCGAGCCCTGCGAAAAATCCTTGGCGGTGGCGGCGACGCGCACGCCGGTGCCGTATTCGACGTTGACGGGCGGCGTATCGGTCCCCGACATGGCGGTGTAGAGCGTGTCTTTAAAGCTTTTCTCGACGAAAAACAAGCTTTCCATGTCCGAGCGGCCTTTTTTAAAGGCGACCGTCTTGGCGTTGGCCAGGTTGTTGGTGATATCGAGTATCTCATCCTGCATGGCCGAAAGTCCCGTCGCCGCGACATATAAAGGTTGAAACATATTTTCCTCCTATTTACCCCGAGCCTGTCGAGGGGTTATTGGGTCGGCCGGCCCATGCTGATCGCGTTGCCCAGGTTCGCGTCGCGCGTCGAAATGATCTTGGAATCGACGCCGTAGATCCGCGACAGGTAGATCATCTCCATCATCTGGTCGACGACGTTGACGTTTGAGGTCTCGACATAGCCCTGGATCACCCTCGGGTTCTCGACTTCCTGGATAACGGAGCCGGCGCGCTGTTTAAAAATACTGCCGTTCAAAGAATCAAGCTCGCCTGTGCGCTCCGGCGAGACGACGCGTATCCGGTCGGCGATCTCGCCGTCAACTTTCAGCCGTCCCTCCTGGTCGAACTCAACATCGGCGCCGGGGGTCACGACCAGCGGGCCCGCTTGGCCCATGACCGGGTAATTGCCGGCCACAGTCAGGACACGCCCGTCTTTATCGAGCTGGAACCGCCCGTCCCGGGTATAGCCCTCGCCCCAAGGGCCGGCGATGACAAAAAATCCATCGGAGCCCAG
>JAGVQF010000139.1 GCA_020051815.1 Candidatus Saganbacteria bacterium
CGGCTTCTAATCGCGGCATCGACGAGATGCGCGAGTTGCGCGAGCGCGTCCGCTACGCGCCGATGGAGGGCCGCTACAAGGTCTACATCATCGACGAAGTCCACATGCTGACGCAGGAGGCCTTTAACGCCCTTTTGAAAACCTTAGAAGAGCCGCCGGCGCACACGATCTTTGTTCTGGCCACGACCGAGAGCCAAAAGGTCCCCATGACGATCGCCTCGCGTTGCCAGCGGCTCGACTTCGCCCGTCTCAAGCTTGACGAGATCAAGGAGCAATTAAAGAAAATATCGAATGCCGAAAAGTTTGAGATCGATGAGAAGGCGCTCGACCTCGTTGCCCGCTCGGCCGAGGGGGCGATGCGCGACGCGATCTCTCTCCTCGACCAGCTGGTTTCTTTTTCCGGCCACAAGATCGCCTACGACGACGTGGTGACTCTCCTCGGCACGGCGGATGAGGAACTGCTCTTTGGCTTTGGCGAAGCGGTGGTCGTCGGCGACATCAAAGCGGTCATGGAACTGATCCGCAAAGGGATGGAAGAGGGGCGCTCGATGCAGCAGGTGGCGCGCGACCTCGTCCTCCACTTTAGGAATTTACTGCATCTTAAGGTCGGCTCCGGCGAATCGCTTGAGCTGACGGCCGATTATCTCAAGCGGCTCGACACCCAGGCGCAGAAATTTACTCTTAACAGTATCAAAGAGATCATCAGCGCGCTCTCGCGCGCCGAGCTCGATATGAAGTGGCATCCTCACGCGCGGCTGGTGCTGGAGGTGGCGATGGTGGAGTTGATGGGAGAGAATCAGAATATCAGAATATCAGAACGAGATGAACAGAAAATCAGAACATCAGACGAACAGAGAAAAAAACCGATCGACATAAAACCATCAACCATTCCAGCCGCCCAACCTATCGACCTGAAACCAGAGGTACTTCCTGTTTCACATCATACAGATAATGACCATATGGGTAAGATCAAAGAACATTGGCCGGCCATCTTAGAAAGTATGCGCAAAAAGAGCATCTACGGCTACGTTTCCCTGCATGAAGGCGAGCCGATCGAGCTCAACGGCAGCGGCAAGCTGGTCATCGGTTTTCGCAAGGGGTATTCTTTCCATAAAGAACGTTTGGAAGAGGTCAAAAACAAGCAGGCGCTTGAGGATTCAATAAGGGATATCCTGGGTAAGCATGTCCCGATCGAGTGCGTGGTGAGCGACGGGATCGTCAAGGCCCCATCGCTTTCGGTCAGATCAGTCGCGGAATTCTTTGAAGGCAAGGTGGTTTCGTAATGGCAAAAAAATACAATGTTTGCGTCCTGGGCGCGACAGGTATGGTGGGGAAAGAGATGATGAAAGTCCTCGAGGAGCGGAACTTCCCGGTCAATAAATTTCTGCCGCTGGCTTCGGGACGCACCGCCGGCTCCAAAGTGACTTTTCAGGGTAAGGAATACACGGTTGAAGAAGCCAAGCCAGCTTCGTTTGACGGTATGGAGATCGGGTTATTTTCCGCCGGAGCCAAGGTTTCAGAAGCGCTGGCGCCCGAGGCGGCCAAACGCAAATGTGTTGTCATCGACAATACTTCCCATTTTAGGATGGACCCCGAGGTGCCGCTGGTCGTACCCGAGGTCAACGGCCACGCGATCAAAAAACACAAGGGGATCATCGCCAACCCGAATTGTTCAACCGCGCAGATGGTTTTAGCTTTGAAGCCAATTTATGACGCGGTCGGCATCGAGCGGATCGTGGTCTCCACCTATCAGGCGGTTTCGGGGTGGGGCAAAGAGGCGGTCGAAGAACTCTTGACCCAAACGAAAGCCCTGTTAGCCGACCCAAAAGCCAAAGTCGAAGTGAAATGTATCTTTAAGCGCATCGCTTTCAACGTCGTGCCGCAGATCGATCAGTTCGAAGCGAACGGCTACACCAAAGAAGAGATGAAGATGGTCAACGAAACGCAAAAGATATTTGAGGATGATTCGATTAAAATAACTGCGACGACGGTGCGCGTGCCGGTCATGATCGGCCATTCCGAATCGGTCAATATTAAAACAAAAAAGAAGATTTCCGCTGCCGAAGCCAGGAAACTGATGGGCAGTTTTGCCGATGTCAAAGTTGTCGATAACCCGGCCAAGGGCGAATATCCGACGCCAATCGATTGTGTCGGTAAAAACGAAACCCTGGTGGGTAGAGTGCGCGAGGATATTTCTCAAGAGAACGGCCTGGAGATGTGGATCGTTTCCGACAATCTGCGCCGCGGGGCGGCGCTCAACGCGGTGCTGATCGCCGAATTTTTGATCAGGAGCCAGCTTTTATAAGGCCGCCGTTATTTCTGTTGAAATCTTCTTCCGACCAGAGTTCGAGATGATTGCCGAAGCCAGCGATTATAATTTTGTCCCGCCCAGAAACCCCTAGCCAGGCAACCATGAATTCGGGAACAGTAATTCGGCAATGTTTATCGAAAGTTGCCTTGTGGCTGGTGGCAATGATAGTTTCCCGGTCTTTGGCCAATAAGCGAGAAAGGTTTTCGCGCCAGCCGTTTTCTTCAAATAGTGCCAAAAAATGACCATTTGTTCCATTTCTTTTTGCTGAATTTCTGTGGCTTATCATCGGAATTAGATGCAGTTCCGGCCATTTTATTTCCAAAACAAAAGACCTGGGCACATAAATTCGATTCTTGCTTTCAAGAGAAATAAAATGCGACCCTGAAAATTTAGGCTTCAAGGCGATTTCTCTTGGAAGAGGCGCTATGCCCATATATCTGCTTACGAATGTCATTGCAGTTGGAGTTCTCGGAGTTCTCATTGTAGGCATATTTCGGCTAAGTAAATAGAAAATTTCACTCTTTGCTGATATAATTTTAATTCATGGACAAACAGGCGCAGATCGCGTATTTTGAGGGCTTGCTGGCCCAGCACGGGGCCAATTACCTGGCGCTCGATTGGAACTCGACCGAGAGCCAGCGCCTGCGCTTTAAGATCCTAAAAGAGCTTTTTCTCTACGGCAAAAAGGCCTCCGGTATTTCGCTTCTTGACGTCGGCTGTGGGCTGGGCGACCTCTACGGATTCTTTAAGGCGGATGGCCTGCTTAATCGCAATAAGATAAGCTATGCCGGCTACGATATTTCGCCCAAGCTTGTCGAAGCGGCGAAAAAAAGATATCCCGACGCAAAATTTGAGGTCAAAGATGTCATCGAAGAGCGCCACGTGCCCAAATTCGATTACATCATCTGTTCCGGCGTCTTCAATATCCGCACCACCGACCGGCTCGACCATCTCGATTTTGTCAAAGAGATGATGTTCCGGCTCTACGACCTCTGTTCATACGGGGTGGGGCTGAATTTCTTGAGCGAGGGCGGCTTGCCGACTGCCAGCGCGGCTGACCTGGCCAGCGGCCGCTATTTTTTCTTTAACCCGGAGGAAATACTAAGCTACAGCCGCTTCATCACAACCCGCTATATCATAAGACACGATTATCATCCGGGCGATTTTACGCTATACTTATTGAAATGAAACAACAGGATCATCCATTCGATTCTTATAATCGCAAATTGTGGCGGCACTTTTTTGTCCCGCTGCTGACCCTTTTAGTGGTGGCGGTCATTGGCATTATCGGCTTCATGCGGCTTAACCACGCGACTTTTCTGGAAGCTTTCTACATGGTGGTCGTCACCCTGACCACGGTCGGCTACCGGCAAGATGAAAAGTTGTCGGCCGCGGGGATATTGTTCGACTCGATCTTTGTCATGGTCAGCGTGGTCTTGATCGTTGTCGTGATCGGCCGCGCTCTGGAATTCATTGTTTCCGGGGAATTTGTCAGGATCAGGAGGAAAAGAAAAATGGAGAAAAAGATCGAAGGAATGAAAGGCCATTTTATTATCTGCGGGTACGGCCGGGTGGGGCACCAGGTCGCGGTCGAACTGAAGGCGGCCAAGATCCCTTACGTGGTGATCGACGGCAAGCCGGAAACGGCGGTTGAGTTGGAGGATTCCGACGTTAATTTTATCATCGGCGACGGCTCTCACGATATCATTCTTGAACAGGCCGGTGTCAGGCGGGCGAAAGTGCTGGTCGCGGCCAACGACTCGGATACGGCCAACGTCTTCGTGACCCTCTCGGCCCGGGTGATCAATCCCGGGATCACTATCGTTTCCCGGGCCAGTTCCGTCGAGTCGGAAGAGAAAATGCGCAAAGCCGGGGCCAATAAAGTGATCTCGCCGTACTTTATTGCCGGTAAACGGATGGCGGCGCTGGCGACCAAGCCGACAGCGATCGATTTTGTCGATACGGTGATGCACAGCGAACATTTAGAGATGGAAATCCGTGAGTTCCAGGTCGATGATATCTGCGGCTATGCCGGGAAGACTTTGGGCGAAGCGCAGATCCGCCAGCGATCGGGGGCTTATGTCGCGGCGATCAGAAAGACCGACGGCAAGTTCAATCTCCAGCCGGTGGCCGAATCAAAGATCGATCACGGGGACATTATTGTCGCTATCGGCACGCCCAAACAGCTTGAGCTGCTGGAAAAATGCCTGATCAAATAGCAGCCGCACTGGAGCGGACAGCGGCCGAGATGTGCCTGGCGGCGCGCACGGCGCCGAAGGCGCGGGGACTCGATTTTCTTGAGTTCGCCATTTTGAAAGGCGATGAAATATTGAAGCTCTCCGCGAAAATGAAGGAGATCGGCGAGCGCGAGGACAATTATACTTTCCGCCGCGATTCGGAGAATATCAAAAAAGCGCCGTTGATCGTCCTGATCGGCACGAAGAAACAGACGATCGGCCTGAAATATTGCTCATATTGCGGTTTTGCCAACTGCGCGGAGAACGAGAAGGCCGGCGCCACTTGCGCCTATAACACGGGCGACCTGGGGATCGCGATCGGCTCGGCTGTTTCAGTCGCCATTGACCGGCGCGTCGACAATCGCGTTATGTATTCGGTTGGCCGGGCGGCGGTCGATATGAGGTTGATGGGCAAGGATGTCGCGATAGCCTACGGAATCCCGCTCTCGGCAACTGCCAAAAATCCATTCTTTGATAGGCCCGCCTCCGGCGGGTAAAAAGTGAGGGATTAATCATGTACATGATTGAAGATATAAAGGCGATATTTGACCGCGATCCGGCGGCGGCCAATATTATTGAGGTCTTTCTTTATCAGGGTTTGTGGGCGATCTGGATCCACCGCGCGGCGCATCTGCTTTATCAATTAAGGATACCGGTCATTCCCCGCCTCATTTCCCAGATCATGCGCCTCCTGACCTTGATCGAGATCCATCCGGGAGCTGTGATCGGGCGAAGATTATTCATTGACCACGGCTGCGGCGTCGTCATCGGCGAAACTTCGGTCATCGGCCATGATGTCACGATCTTTCAGGGGGTGACGCTGGGCGGCACCGGCAAAGAAAAGGGCAAGCGCCATCCGACGATCGGCAACAAAGTCGTGATCGGGGCCGAAGCGATCATCCTGGGCAATATTACCATCGGTGACGGGGTCATGATCGGGGCCGGCTCGGTCGTCATCAAATCGGTTCCGGCCGGAGCGACGGTGGTCGGCAATCCGGCCAGGGTCCGGCCAGCGGCATGACCCTCAAAGTTCACAATACTTTAACCCGCGACAAAGAGGAGTTTATTCCTCTCGATCCACCCAAAGTCGGCATGTATGTCTGCGGCATCACCCCCTACGATGAAACACACCTTGGCCACGGACGCGCCTATGTCACCTTTGATGTGATACGCCGCTATCTTGAATATTCTGGCTTCGAAGTCACACATGTGCAGAACGTAACGGATATAGACGATAAGATCATAAAAAAAAGTCGCGAGTTTCGAGTCACGAGTCACGAGTTGGCTGAAAAATACACGCAGTCATACTTTGAAGTCATGGATAAGTTAAATGTGAAGCGGGCGACCATTTACCCTAAGGCGACGGAACACATTGAAGAGATGGTTGGATGGATAGATGGTTTGATCAAAAAGGGCTTCGCCTATCAACTCGAAGATGGGGTATATTTTGAGGTAGATAAGTTTGAGGATTACGGCAAGCTTTCGGGTAAGAGAAAAGAAGATCAGGAGTCGGGGGCGAGGGTGGAAGTTAAAAGCGGCAAGAAAAGCCCGCTGGACTTCTCTTTGTGGAAGAAAGCTAAAGAGGAAGAGCCCTCCTGGCCAAGCCCCTGGGGCGAAGGAAGACCCGGCTGGCACATCGAGTGCTCCGTCATGTCGACTAAATACCTCGGTGAGCAGTTCGATATCCATGGCGGGGGCCTCGACCTCGAATTCCCCCACCACGAGAACGAAACCGCCCAGACCGAGGCTTTTACCGGCAAAGTCCCCTGGGTCAAATACTGGATCCATAACGGCTTCGTCAACGTTAACCGGCAGAAGATGAGCAAGTCGCTGGGCAATTTCTTCACCTTGAAGGATGTGTTCGAACAGTTTGACCCGATGGTCGTCCGCCTGTTTTTGCTCTCGACCCATTACCGCAGTCCGATCAATTACAGCGACGTGGAACTCTCTGCCGCCAAAGAGGCCTATGGCCGGATCGTCAAATTTATAGAAGACATCGATTTTCGGCTGAAAAAAACGACTGAACGGGCGTCCGAGATCGAGCTCGAAGACATCGAAGAAGAGCTCGGGCATTTCCCCGACAAACTTAAAGCCTCGATGGATGACGATTTTAATACCGCTGGGGCGGTCGGCGCGATCTTTGAGGCGATCAAGTTCTGCCGCAAAACTCTGGGCGACGGTGATGTTGAGCGCGAATGCCTCGAAACGATGAAAAAGACGATCATCGAAATGTGCGAGGTCCTTGGGCTAAAGGTCGCGAGTCGCGAATCGCGAGTTACGAGCCATGAAATTGAAAAACTGATCAAAGAAAGAGAAGCGGCGCGGAAAAACAGGGATTTTAAGCGAGCTGATGATATCCGCAAACAGCTGGCCGGGCAAATGATCGAACTCGAAGACACGCCGCACGGGACAAAATGGAAAGCTCAAGCCTGATCCAGCTCTTCAGCTACGCCGCGATCATGGCCTCCTCGATCTTTATTCCGCTTCTGGCGCAGAGCTTTGGGGCGAGCCCGGCGCTGGTCGGCCTCCTGGTCGGGGTTTATAACGCTTTTTATCTCTTCTCATCCTATTTATTCGGTTTGCTGGCCGATAAATACGGCGGCAAGACCATCCTGCGGGCCGGACTGATGATCTCCATCCTGTTTTTCGCCACGCAGATGATGGCGCGCGATCTTTTTTCGCTCATGATCGTCAGGGCGCTGGCGGGGGCGGCCACCGGCATTTTTCCGGCGGCGCTGGCGGTTTACGCTTACCACGAATACAAGGGCAAGATGGGGCTCTTCACCGGCGCGGGTTCGCTGGGCTGGGCGCTCGGCGCGATCCTGGCCGGGCTGGTGTCGAACAACCAGACCGTCTTTGCCATGAGCTCGGTCTTTTTCGGCATCGCCTTTTTTCTTTCCCTCCAGATGAAAGAAGTGCCGGCGACGCCGCATAAAATTAAGTTGATCCCCCTCGGGCTCGTCCGGCGCAATTTGAGGATCTATCTGCCGTATTTTTTCCGCGCCCTGGGCGCGCAGGCGATCTGGTCGATCTTTCCGCTCTATCTCGTCTGGTCCGGCGCGGACAAACTTTGGGTCGGCATCGCCTATTTTATCAACACCTTTTCACAGTTCTTTATCATGCAGTACGTCGAAAAATACCGCAACCTATATCTGATCAATATCGGCCTGCTTTGTTCGGTCGCGACCTTTATCGGCTACGCGATGTTCCCTTATCTGCCGGTCGTGCTCCTTTTCCAGTTCCTGCTGGCTTTCTCCTTCTCGACCCTGCAGGTGGGCGCCGTCCAGGAACTGCTCGGCAAGAATCTCGAGCAGTCGACGGCCATGAGCCTTCTCAATTCGATCGCCAATTTTACCGCGGTGCTCGGCCCTTTTATGGCCGGAGCTACGGCCGAGTATTACGGCTACAGCGGAGTGATGTGGCTGGGCGCGATCTTCTCCTTCATCGGTTTAGTTAGCTTTACTTCTGTGTTAGAATAGCTTTGAAAGTTGTAAGTATTAAGCGGTAAGTGGTAAGTTAATTATGTTAGATCCGAAATTTATAAGAAGCAATCCCGATGTTGTCATGACGGGGCTCTCGAACCGCGGGGCCGAGATCGCCCCGGTCGAGAATTTCCTCTCCGTCGATGAGGAATGGCGAAAATTGACCACCCGGCTCGATCAGCTCAAAGCCAGGCGCAATGACGCCTCGGTCAAGATCGCGGGGCTTAAACAGAAGAAAGAAGATGCATCGGTGATTCTCTCCGAGATGAAAGGGCTTTCCGATGAGATCAAGTCGCTCGAAGACGAACAAAAGAACTTTGAACACCAGATAGAAGAGATAATGCTCTCGATCCCCAACATCCCGCACGTTTCCGTCCCCAATGGCAAGAATTGCCGCGACAACCTCCAGGTCCGCATGTGGGGCGAAAAGAGGAAATTCGATTTTACCCCTCTGCCGCACGACGAGCTCGGCAAAAAGCTCGATATTTTGGACTTTGATCGCGCCGCCAAAATTTCCGGCTCCCGCTTTGTAGTATACAAGGGGTTGGGGGCGGCGCTCGAGCGCGCTCTCATCAGCTTTATGCTCGATCTCCACATCAAAGAGAACGGCTATACCGAAGTCATGACCCCGGCCATGGTCTTGCCGGAGAGCATGAGGGGAACGGGCCAGCTGCCGAAATTCGAGGAAGAGCTTTTCCGCTGCCGCGACGACGAACTTTATCTGATCCCCACCGCCGAAGTCCCGGTCACCAATCTCCATCGCGAAGAAATTCTGCCCAAAGAATCACTGCCGATCAAATACGCGGCCTGGACGCCGTGTTTTCGGCGCGAGGCCGGCTCTTACGGCAAGGATGTCAAAGGGATCATCCGCCAGCACCAATTCAACAAGGTCGAACTGGTCAAATTCGTGGAGCCGGAAAAGTCATATGACGAACTGGAGAAGCTGACCGCCGATGCCGAGCTGGTCCTCAAAAAATTGAACCTGCCGTACCGGGTCATGCAGCTGTGCGCCGGCGATCTCGGCTTCTCGGCCGCCAAAACCTACGATATCGAGGTCTGGTTCCCGAGCGAAAACCAGTATCGGGAGATATCTTCCTGCTCGAATTTCGAGTCATTCCAAGCCAGGCGCGCGGGGATCAGATATCGTCCGGCCAAAGACGCCAAGCCGGAGTTTGTCCACACATTAAATGGTTCGGGCCTGGCGGTCGGCCGCTGTTTTGCGGCAATACTTGAGAACTATCAAACCAAAGAGGGCAAATTGGAGATCCCCGAAGTCTTACGCCGTTATTTGTAGGCCGGATACAAGTTTTTTACGGCTAAGACCGATAGATTTATTGACATGGTCGATAAAATTATCGGGTCAAGTTTTAATTTCTCTTTTCCATCAAAGGCGGCGCCGGCGGGGAATGATAATTTTATGGATTCGTTAAAGGAGATCTTTGCCAAAGAAACGGGTAAATTGGTGGGGACAAATCTGCCCGGGTTGCAAAACGGCGTGATCTATTCGCCTAATCCGCAGACACTGCTCTCACTCGGTTTGGCCGATAAGGCCGAGGGCGCCTGATCTTTTAATCCCCGCTGATCGTGATATAATTGATTTAATGCCTCTTTACGACTACAAATGTTCAAAATGCGGCCATGTCTTCGAAGCGCTGCAGAAGATGTCCGAGGAGCCGCTCAAATATTGCCCGGTCTGCAAGGGGCCGATCAAACGGCTGATCTCGGCGGCCGGCGTTATTTTTAAAGGTTCGGGCTTTTACGCCACCGATTCTGGGAAGAAGGGGGAAAGGGCGGAAAAGGGAGATAAGGCGGAAAAGACTTTACCCAAGCCAGCCGAAAAGACGGAAAGTAAACCAGCTGAAACAAAGAAAGAAACAACCCCAAAGGTTGCCGGTTAAAGCGCGAGGAAATTAGCCAGCAGTTGTTTGCCGGCCTCGGTCAAGATCGACTCCGGATGGAACTGCACCCCTTCGACTTTTAACTTCTTGTGCCGCAGGCCCATGATTTCCTTTCCCTTTGTCCAGGCGCTGATCTCCAGCTCTTTGGGCAGGCTCTTTCTCTCGACCAGGAGCGAGTGATAGCGCGTGGCGGTAAAAGGATTGGGCAGGCCCTTAAAGAGGGTCTTGCCGTCATGATAGATCTCTGACGTCTTGCCGTGCATCACGGTCCCTTTTCTCACGATCTTGCCGCCGAAGACCTCGCCGATCGCCTGATGGCCCAGGCAAACGCCCAGAATAGGAGTTTTGCCGGCGAACTCCCGGATAGCTTCTTCAGAGATGCCGGCCTGGTCGGGCGTACCCGGCCCCGGCGAGATGACGATGCGGGAAGGTTTTAGCTTTTTGATGCCGGCGAGCGTGATCTTGTCATTGCGATAGACTTTGATCTCCTCTCCCAACTCGCCAAAATACTGGACGAGGTTATAGGTGAACGAATCGTAATTATCGATCACAAGCAGCATGTTATAATTATAACATGAGATCAAGGATCCTCGGTCCAGCCGATAAAGAAACATGGAACGATCATGTCGCACGCTCGCCGCACGCCTCAATCCTTCAATCGTACGAATGGGGAGAATTCAAAACGTGTTTTGGCTGGCGGCCGGTACGTGTCGCCCTGGAAGAAGAGGGGAAGCTGATCGCCGGGATCTCGATCCTCAAAAGGAACATCCCGCTGATCAAACATTCGCTCTATTACGCGCCGCGCGGCCCGATCGCTGACCTGGCCGATAGCGAGCTGATGCATAAATTGCTTGAGGCGGTCGAAAAAGAGGCCGATCACGATCGCGCCGTAACCCTCAAGATCGATCCGGAGATCCCAGAAGAGGAGATAAGGACGACGGCGAATTTGAAAACGCTGGGCTTTGAAAAAGCGGCCAAACAGGTCCAGCCGCGCGCGACTTTTATCCTGGACCTCGATCGCGACCTGGACGTGATATTAAAAAGTTTTGAGGAAAAGACCCGTTACAACATCCGCCTGGCCGAGAAAAAAGGGGTGACGATCGCCGAGGACCCCAGCGAGACGGGGATCAGGGCTTTTTGCGGGCTCTACCATGAAACGGCCAAGCGCGATAATTTTCTGGTCCATCCCGACGCCTATTACCAGAAACTGCGCGAGATCATGTTCCCCGCCGGGCTGGGGACGAACTTTATCGCTTATTATGAGGGCAAGCCGATCGCGGCGGTCATTATCCTCGCTTTTGGCCGCAAGATCTGGTACATGTACGGCGCGTCGGCCTCGGAATACCGCAACGTGATGCCCAACCATCTGCTCCATTGGGCGGTGATCCAGTGGGCGAAGGACAAGGGCTTTAAAGAATACGATCTTTGGGGGATCCCGGCCAAGCCGCACGAACATCATCCGCTCTTTGGCGTTTATCGGTTCAAAAAAGGCTTTAACGGCCGGCTGGTCAAATACATCGGCGCTTACGACTTCCCCTACAGCCCGCTCTTATATTTTGCCCTCGAGCATGGCGTGGCCTGGTGGCAGAATGTAAGAAGCTTAATTACCAAAGGGAAGATAGAGGACTCGTTAGGGGAATGAAAACTTCAAACTTCAAACATCCAACATCAAAACAATTGGGAAAAGGGTCGAATTTCCAATTTTTCAATTGTGAGTTTTTTGATTGTTTTGAAGTTTGAAGTTGGATGTTTGAGGTTAAATAAGAATGAGCATTATTTACGATTCCCGCAAAGTTAAGCCCGGCGACACTTTCGTCGCCATTTCCGGTCAGAAGTTTGACGGCGCGGAATTTGTGCCGCAGGCGATCGCGGCCGGTGCTATTGTCATCGTGGCTGAAAAAGATCTCGCGGTCCCGGCCGGAGTCGAGTTTAAAAAAGTCCCATCCTCGCGCAAAGCCCTGGCCGAGCTGTCGGCCGAGTTTTATGGCCACCCGTCGAAAAAGTTGAAGCTGATCGGCGTGACGGGCACCAAAGGCAAGACGACCGTCACTTTTCTTATCCGGTCGATCTTAAATACCGCCGGCTTCAAGGCCGGGCTGATCGGCACGATCACGAGCAGTATGACGACCCCGGAATCAGCCGACCTGCAGGCCGAGCTGGCCGAGCTGGTCAAAGAAGGCTACACCCACTGCGTCCTTGAGGTCTCCTCCCACGCCCTGGCGCAGGAGCGCGTCCACGCCTGCCATTTTGAGATCGCGATCTTCACCAATTTGACCCACGATCACCTCGATTATCACGCGACGATGGCCGAATATCTGCTGGCCAAGCGCAAACTTTTTGAGATGCTTGATGAGCAGAGCACGGCGATCATTAATGTCGACGACCCGGCCAGCGCTTCGCTCATCGGGACGGTGAGAGGCGAGGTTATCCCTTACGGCATCGACCAGGCGCGCCACGAACTGCGCAGTACCAAACACAATGAATTCGACGTTGAGGTGGCCAGCGTCGATATCCGGAAAGATGTGATGATCCTTAAGCTGAATACGACCGAGCTGCGCACCCCGTTGATCGGGCTGCACAACGCTTATAATATCACTGCGGCTTTCCAGTGTGGCCTGACGCTTGGCATCCGGCCGGCGATCATCAAGCAGGGTATCGAGGCGGTCAAAGTCATCCCCGGCCGGCAGGAAGAGATCAAGAGCGGCCAGCCGTTCCGGGTGATCGTTGACTTTGCCCATTCGCCCGACAGCCTGCAGAAATTACTGGGAACCTACAAGCCCTTCGTCAAAGGCAAGCTTATTCTTGTCTTCGGCTGTCCCGGCGACCGCGACAGGGCCAAGCGGCCGATTATGGGCTCTATTGCCGCGCGGTTGGCTGACTACACGATCGTCACTACCGACGACCCTCATAGTGAAAAACCTGAAGACATCATCAAAGAAATCGCTTCAGGTTTTTCA
>JAGVQF010000044.1 GCA_020051815.1 Candidatus Saganbacteria bacterium
AAGCAAATGAACTTTTTTTATGGCTTCCACGGTTTTATGCCGAAAGTAGGGGTATTTTTGGTAGTCAAGATAATACTCCTTGTTATTGACCAGCAGCCAAACGCCAAATCCGGTTATATTTTCAACGCTGGCTAAAATGCTCTTTCCACTTCTTAGTGATTTCATCCTTACGCGCCTCCACTATTTTCTTTATTTCATTTAGTTTAACTTTATTTAAGCCCTGATAGTTTGCCAAAGCCACGATCGGTTCAATCCAGAATTTTGCTTCGCCCTCCTGGCACTCGACATGAACATGCACCTGATCTTCCTCGTTGGAGAGAAAATAAAATCGATAGCCCTTTTGCCTAAATATTGTCGGGCTCATATTTGTTTCATAATATATCATAAATTCAACATAAGAATCAGGCGGAAGTTTTCGCGGCCAGCTGCCCGCAGGCGGCGCCAATCGCTTCGCCGCGGCTGCGGCGCACAACGGCATTGATCTGCGCGCCGAGCAGGCCCTCGACAAAGTGATCGATCCGGGCCGGCTTTGACGGGCGAAAATCCTTGCACGTCCGGTTGAATTGGATCAGGTTGACCTTGGCGTCGAGGCCGCGGCAGAAGTTGATCAGCTTTTTGAGGTCGGCCTCGCCGTCGTTGACACCGTCGAGCATGATGTATTCAAGCGTGACCATGCGGTTAGTCGTCGATGAATAATAGCGCAGGGCATCGCGCAGTACGGGGAGGGGGAACTTCTTATTGATCGGCATGAGCTTACTGCGCAGGGTATCGTCGGCGGAGTTGAGGGAGACAGCAAGCCGCACCTGGGAGTTTTCTTCCGCAAATTCCTTGATCTTATCGGCGAGGCCCGAGGTGGAGATCGTGACGCGCCGCTGGCCGAAGTTGGCCCCCGCGTCGGAGATCAGGATATTGGTTGCCTTTATTACATTATCATAATTTAAGAATGGCTCGCCCATCCCCATGAAGACGAGGTTGGAAATATCGGGGTATTCGCGGGCGATCAGGTACGCCTGGGAGAGTATTTCAGCCGCGGTCAGGTTTCTTTTCAAACCAAGCTTGCCGGTGGCGCAGAATACGCAGCCAAGGGGACAGCCGACCTGGGTCGAGAGGCAGATAGTCTTGCGCTCCTCCCTCGTTTTCATGAAGACCGATTCGATCAGGCCGCCGTCTTTAAGCTCAAAGAGATATTTGATAGTGCCATCGTTCCCGATGGTTTTATGTTTAATGAGTAGGGTTTCGAGAGAATATTTCGCTTTGAGCGTGTCGCGCAGGGGCTTGGGCAGATCGGTCATTTCGTCAAAGTCAAAAGAGAGCTTGTGATGGATCCACCGGTAGACCTGTTTGGCGCGGAAGGCGGGGAGCTTTAATGTTTTAAATTCCCCCTGAAGCTCGTCCAAGCTTTTATCAATTATATTCGTCATTGTTTATCGGTAGTTTACGAATGAGAGAGCAATATTGAGGTTGGCGGCTTTGATCTGCGCGATCGCGGCCTGCAGGTCGTCAAGCTTTTTGCTCGAAACCCTGATCTCGTCCCCCTGGATCTGGGCCTGGACCTTGAGGCCGGAGGCCTTGATCAGCTTGGTGATCTCCTTGGCCTTTTCCTGCGGGATGCCCGAGAGGATCTTGATCTCCTGTTTGACCGTTCCCCCCAGCGCTTCTTCGACTTTGCCGAATTCAAAGAACTTCAACGCTATCTGGCGCCGGGCAAACTTGTCGGACAAGACGGTCGTGACGTTCTTTAGCTTGAACTCGTCTTCGGAGACGACCTTGATCTTGTCTCCGCCTTCCTTGGCAATGTTACTGATACTGCCTTTAAAGTCGAACCGGGTGGTGATCTCCTTCATCGCCATCGAGATGGCGTTATCGACCTCCTGGAGGTTCGGCTTGCTGACAATATCGAATGAATGGTCCTGCGGCATGATTAGCCTATTATAGCTTATATTTCTGATATAATAAAGAGGTGAAAGAGTTGAAAAGCTTAACATCAGCCCTCACCCGCTGTCGATTAACCTGCCCCCTCTCCCAGAGGGAGAGGGTTAAAAATGTCAATTCGATTACAAAAATATATCGCCGACCGCGGCGTGGCTTGACAGTAAATTTGCCTTATGGTATAAACTTACCATAAACATGGTATTTTATGATCACATTTAAATCCAGAATAACGATCAGCGTTTTGAATTATTTCTTCCTCAATCAGGAGGCCAGGCATTACATTAACGAACTGGCCAAGATACTCGATCTTGATCCCAAAAATCTTTATCGCAAGCTAGCCCAGTTGGAAAAAGAAGGCTTGCTCAAAAGCGAATTCCGCGGGAAGGAGCGGTATTTCTTCCTGAACAGCAAATATCCATTGCTCGATCATTATCGCCAGATCTTCTTGAAAACCTATGGGCTGGAGGGCGAGTTAGAGAAGGCGTTAATGAAAGTGAAGGGGATCAAAGAAGCTTATATCTACGGTTCTTACGCGCGCAATAAGATGGATTCATCAAGCGATATTGACGTCTTGATAATCGGCGATCATTCGATCGTTGAATCACAAAGGAAAATAAATCAACTGCAAAAAGAATCAGGCCGGGAGATCAATGTCCTGAATTTAAGCGAACAAGAGTACAAAGAAAAGAAAAAAAATAAAGACCAGTTTCTCAAGAACGTTTTTGCCGGCAAAATAATAAAATTAATATGACGAATTATGAAAATGAATACTTCCAAAAGACAAAATTTGCGCCGGAGCAGGTACTGCAATTTTTGGCTTCGGCTGAAAAAGATCTGGGCATCGCGCAAAACTCCGAAATTGCAGAGGTCGTTTTTAAGTTTAGCTATGACGCATTGATCAAAATAGGGATAGCTCTGATCGCGAAAGACGGCTATAAAGTTCGCAGCCAGACCGGACATCACTTCAGGATAATAGAGAAATTGTCCCAAATACTGGCCAATGAGGATATAGTGATCATAGGCAATAAAATGAGGCGAGAGCGGAATATTGATCTTTATAGCGGCGGGAGTTCGATTAGCGAAAAAGACAATAATGAATATCGATCTTTTGTGTTAAATAATCTCCACAAAGCCAAAGTCAGCCTGGAGTGAACATCCGCCTCCAAAAATATATCGCCGACTGCGGCGTAGCGTCACGCCGGAAAGCCGAAGAGATGATCCGGGCAGGGAAGGTCAAAGTTAATGGCGTTCTAGTTGGAAGTTCGGATTTAGGAGTTAAGGTCGATCCAGCCAAAGATAAAGTCGAAGTCGACGGTTCGTTAATTAGCTCTTTAGAAAAGAGAATTTACATCAAGCTCAACAAGCCGCGCGGCTATGTCAGCTCCTGCGTCTCCCAGAAAGGGGAGGCCACGATCTGTGACCTTCTTAAAGGGGTAAAGGAGCGGCTCTATCCGGTCGGCCGGCTGGACCAGGCCTCCGAAGGGCTGATGCTTCTGACCAACGACGGAGAAATGGCCAACAAGCTGATGCATCCTCGCTACGAACATGAAAAGGAATATCTCGTTACCTGTCTGTTGCCGGTTTCCAGTTACCAGTTAAAAAATCTTCAATCGGGGATCGTGATCGAAGGCGAGAAGACCCGGCCGGCCCAGGTCAAGCTTTTGGACCACAAAGAATTCAGCATTATCCTGCGTGAAGGGAAAAAACGGCAGATCCGGCGGATGATGGAAGAGGTCGGCAACAAAGTTAAATATTTGAAGCGCGTGAGGATCAAAAATATCCAGCTGGGCAGTTTGTCGGCCGGGAAATTTGCATATCTTAGCCAGGCGGAGATCAACGATCTCCTGTCTTGATCGTTTGTGCTATAATTAATAAAATATGCCAATCATTGTCCACAAATACGGCGGCACCTCGGTCGGCAACCCCGAAAAGATAAAGAACGTCGCCCGGCGGGTCAAAAAGGTCATGGAGGCCGGCAACGAAGTCGTGGTTGTCGTCTCCGCCATGGGGCATACGACTGACGAATTAATTGATCTCATGCACAAAGTTACCAGCAATCCCGATCCCCGGGAATACGACATGCTCGTTTCCACCGGTGAACAGGTCTCCGCCGCCCTCTTAGCCATGGCCCTGCAGGCGATGGGTTGCCCGGCGATCTCGCTCACCGGCGGCCAGGCCGGAGTCGTGACCGAAGATATTTATCGAAAAGCCCGGATCAAGGAGATAAAACTTGACCGGATAAAGAAAGAGCTAAAAGACGGCAAAGCGGTCGTTATCACCGGTTTTCAGGGGATCGACAGCAAGGGCGATATTATCACGATCGGGCGGGGTGGCTCCGATACCTCGGCGGTGGCGCTGGCGGCCGCCCTCAAGGCCGACGTTTGCGATATTTATACTGACGTTGACGGTGTCTACACGACCGATCCCCGGATCGTGCCCGAAGCCAGAAAATTGAAATATATTTCTTACGAAGAAATGCTTGAGCTGGCCAGTTTGGGCGCCCAGGTTCTGCACCCGCGCTCGGTTGAGTGCGCAAGTATATACAATATGGTCATTCATTTGCGCTCCAGTTCAAAAGAAGACGAAGGCACCTATATTATGTCGGCGGCGCGCATAGCCAAGGAGGCGGGGAAAATGGAAAAACAAGAAGCGGTGAGAGGCATTGCTCTGGACGAAAATATCGCCAAGATCGGGATACTGCATGTTCCGGACCGGCCCGGCACTGCCGCCCGCCTGTTCGGCGCGCTGGCCAAAGAAAAGGTCAACGTCGATATGATCGTCCAGTCGATCCATTCGCAAGGGACGCTGGCCGATATGGCTTTTACCGTCGAGCGGGCGGATCTCAAAAGAGCGGTCGAGGTGACGGAGAGGATCGCCGGGGAGCTCAAAGCCGAAAAAGTCGTCTCAGATTCGGATGTCAGCAAGGTTTCGCTGGTCGGTGTCGGGATGGTTAGTCAGCCGGGGACGGCATCCAAGATGTTCGAGACGCTGGCGTTCGAAAAGATCAATATCCAGATGATCACCACCTCCGAGATCAAGATCTCCTGTGTCGTTAAAGCGGAGCAGGGCAAACAAGCCGTTCGAGCCCTGCACAAAGCCTTTGGCCTCGACAAGGTTGCATGATAAGTTTCCTGGTCGTTATCGCTTCCTATCTGATCGGCTCGATCCCCTTTAGCCATCTCTTCCCCTGGCTCTTGAAGGGCCACGATGTCAGGGAAAAAGGGACAAAGAATGTCGGCGCGACCAACGCGCTGGTCGTGGGCGGCAAGCGGGCCGGATTTCTGGCCCTGGCCGGCGACATGGGCAAGGGGATCTTAGTTATTTCTCTGGCCCGCTATTTTGATCTTCCCGCCTGGGCCATTGCACTCTCGGGACTTTCGGCCGTGGCCGGCCATGATTTTTCAGTTTTTCTCGGTTTCAAAGGTGGC
>JAGVQF010000053.1 GCA_020051815.1 Candidatus Saganbacteria bacterium
AATAGCTCCAACCTGCCAGGGCGATTCTCCCGCTGGCGCGGCCGCCTTGTATTCTTCGCCCATTTCCTGCCCCGCTGACCCAGCGACAAGGCCGGCCACCGCCGCTGCCCCATTATAAAGCCCATCGCCAAACTTGCCCTCTTTAAAGAATGGCACAACGTATTTGTCTAAGATTTCTCCGGCTTTCGCGTCGTTAATGACACCCTCAAGACCATAGCCAACCTCGATCTCGACGCGCCGCTCCTCCATGGTCAGCAGGATCAGGAGCCCGTTATCTTTCCCCTTTTTGCCGATCCGCCATTTTTCGAACAGTTTGACCGCGTAGGTCTTGGAGTCGAGCGGCTCGACCGTTTTAACGATCGCGACCGCCAGCTCGGCCGACGTTTTGGCCTCGAGCTCTTTGCAGAGCGTTTCTAACTTGTCCCTGGTCGCGGTATCAAGAACTCCAGCATAATCGTTCACAAAGCCGGTGTAGCCCGGCAAGACCGGCTCCGCCGCCAGTGCTACGCCTGCCAGCAGACTCACCAGCAATCCAACCATCCAACCATCTAACCATCTAATCCTCATTTTCCCTGCCTCCAATTTAAAAAAAATCCGAACGCCGCGGCCAGGACCATACCGATGTAGTCAAGAAAGATAAGGCCGAAGAGCCCGCCGACAAAGATGCTGAAGCCCATGATAAAAGAGCCGCCAAAGATCACCGACAAGATCACCGAGATCAAGAATAAAATAAAGATCGGGATCGAAACCGTCGCCCAATCTAGCTGCCCGCCCGCCGGCCGCCTCTCTGCATCCCACCCCGCCAGAACCAAGTTAACGATCGCCCTTGACCCGATCTCGATACCTTCAGAAAATTTGCCTCGCGACAGTTCGGCCAGCACATTCCATTCTATCTGCTCCCTCGCCTCGGCCGGCAGAACATACAGGACCTGGCGGCCGACGACGATCTTGACCTGGCGGTCGAGGATCGAAACGAACAAAAGGACACCGTGCTCGAGCCCGCCCTCGGAGCGGCCAACATCCCATAGCCGATAAATCTGCCCGGCGTAGGTGGCGGCGTCGATGCCGGCTTCAAGCTGGCGGATGACAAGGATCTTGAAATTTACCGAGGTGCTCCGGCGCAGGTCATTTGAGAGGGTTTTGACTTTCTCCGCCGCGGCCGGCTCAACAACCTCGGCGTAATCGGTCAGCGTGTCTTTGGGCTCGACCAATTCATACTTTTGGGCCAGCGCCCCGCCAGCCAACAAACCGACTAACAAGATCAGGACGAGCGTCCTTTTCATTTAAAAAAGATGGCGATCTCACGCGCGGCCGATTCGGGCGAATCCGAGCCATGGACGAGATTTTTGATCACGCCGTATTCGTTGATGACATTCGCTTCGCGCAGATCGCCGCGGAGACTGCCGGCGGCCGCCTTTAATGGGTCGGTGGCCCCCATCAGCTCGCGCACGCGGCTAATGGCATTCTCTCCCGAGACGATCGTAGCGATCACCGGCCCGGAGGTTATGAACTTGACCAGGCCGGCATAAAAGCTTTTACCCAGGTGCGGCTGGTAGAGCTCGGCCGCCTGGGCCGTGGTCAGGGTGGTATTTTGCTTCACTTCGACCATCAGGCCGGCCGCTTCAACTCTTTTAAAAATTTCGTTCTCTAACCCGCGGGCAACCCCGTCAGGCTTTATCAGAAGCAAGGTCTTTTCTCGCACGTTTGATCGCCTCTTTCACCCGGCTGGCCGCCGTACCGCCGGGAATATCCCGGTTAGCGATACTGCTTTCGGCGGAGAGGACCCGGGTCACATCATAGGTAAAGACAGGGGAAAATTGCTTGAGCTGTGTCAGCGAGAGATATTCGAGCTGCATGTTCGATTCCTCGCAGTAGGCCACGATCTGGCCGACGATCGCATGGGCTTCGCGGAAAGGGACGCCGCGGCGCACCAGGTAATAGGCCAGGTCGGTCGCGGTCAGATAGCCCTTGCGGGCGGCCGCCGTCATCACCTCGGCGTTGAATTTGGTCGCGGCCAGCATCTCCCCATAGATCGAGAGGACGCTTTTGACCGTATCGATCACGTCGAAGAGCGCCTCCTTATCCTCCTGCAGGTCGCGGTTATAGGCGAGCGGCAAGCCCTTGAGGATCGTCAGGATGCGCATCAGGTCGCCGAAAACACGGCCAGCTTTACCGCGGCAGAGCTCCGCCACATCTGGGTTCTTTTTCTGCGGCATGATGGAGGAACCGGTAGTGTAGCGGTCCGATATCTCGACAAAATTAAATTCATAGGTCGACCAGATGACCAGCTCTTCCGAAAGCCGGGAGATATGCGTCATCAAAAGCGAGGCCGCGGCGGCAAAACTGACGATAAAATCGCGGTCGGAGACGGCGTCGAGGCTGTTCCGCGAAACGCGGGAAAAACCAAGCTCTTTGGCCAGCGCTTCCCGGTCGATGTCAAAACCGGCCCCGGCCAATGCGCCCGAGCCAAGGACTAAAACATCGGCTTCCCGCCCGGCCGCCAGGAATTTCTCCTTGTCCCTTGAGAACATTTCATAATAAGCCATCAGATGATGGGAAAGGAGCACCGGTTGGGCCCGTTGAAGATGAGTGTAGCCCGGCATAATGACTTTGATATGCTTATCGGCCAGATCGACCAGGACCGTCTGCAGTTTTTTGATCAGCATGACGATCTCGGTCACTTCGTACTTGACGTACATCCGCACGTCGGTCACCACCTGGTCGTTGCGGCTGCGGCCGGCATGCAGCTTTTTGCCGGTCTCCCCGATCTTTGCGATCAGGAGAGTCTCGATGTTCATGTGGACGTCTTCAAACTCGGATTTGAGGGCGATCCGCCCGGACGCCATCCCGCGCATGATCTCTTCGAGGGCTTTGATGATCTTTTTGGCTTCGGCGGCGGAAAGGACCTGCGCTTTGATGAGCGCCCGCGCGTAGGCGATAGAGCCGACGATATCCTGCTTAAAGAGGCGGCTGTCGTAGGCGATCGAACTGCTGAATTCTTCCGCCGTTTTGGCCAGCGGCTCGCGGAACCGCCCGCCCCAGGCCTTTTTATTCTTTTCTGCCATCTAAGTCCTCCTCTTCAATAAAGCTTCGACTTTGAGCGGCAGGCCGAACAGGTTGATAAAGCCCTCCGCGTCCTTCTGGTTAAAGGCGGCCTCTTTTTCAAACGTCGCCAGATCGGACCGGTAGAGCGAGCGAGCCGACTTGCGGCCGACAACCGAACAATTGCCTTTATAAAGTTTGAGCCGGACGGCGCCAGAAACATTTGACTGTGTTTTGTCGATGAAAGCGTCGAGCGCCGCTTTGAGCGGCGTGAACCACTGGCCGTTATAGACCAGCTCGGCGTATTTGTGCGCGAGCAATTGTTTAAAGTGCAAGGTATCCCGGTCCAAAGTAATGGTTTCCAGCGCCTGATGGGCGGCGTAGAGGATAGTGCCGCCGGGGGTTTCGTAGACCCCTCTGGATTTTATGCCGACCAGCCGGTTCTCGACAATATCAACCCGGCCGATGCCGTGCCGGCCGCCGATCCTGTTTAAAGTTTGGATCAATTTCACCGGCGAAAGCTTGCTGCCATTGACGGCTGTCGGCTCTCCGCTTTCAAACGCAATTTCAACATACTCCGCTTTGTTGGGAGCCTTTTCGGGCGAATTGGAAAGCAGGAACATCTCCTCCGCCGGCTCCCGCCAGGGGTCTTCGAGGATGCCGCCCTCGTAGCTGATGTGCCAGAGGTTGCGGTCGGACGAATATGGTTTCTTTTGCGTCACCGGGATGGGAATGCCGTTTTCTTTGGCGTACTCGATCTCTTCTTCACGTCCGCCCAGCTCCCACTCCCGCCAGGGAGCGATGATTTTCAATTCGGGCGCTAACGCTTTAAAAGTCAGTTCAAACCTGACCTGGTCGTTTCCCTTCCCCGTCGCGCCATGGGCCACCGCGTCGGCTTTTTCCTTTTTAGCTATCTCGACCTGCCGTTTGGCGATGAGCGGCCGCGCGACCGAGGTGCCGAGCAGATATTGGTTCTCATAGATCGCCCCGGCTTTGAGCATTGGGAAAATAAAGTCTCTGGCGAATTCGTCTTTGAGGTCTTCGATGTAGACCTTGGAGGCCCCCGTGCTTAGCGCTTTAATCCTTAATCCTTTGAGCTCTTCCTCCTGCCCCACATCCGCCGCGTAAGCGATAACTTCGCAGCCGTAATTGTCTTTGAGCCACTTGATCATTATTGAAGTATCAAGCCCGCCCGAATATGCTAAAACAACCTTTTTTACCATTCTCAAGCCTCCATATCGTCTATCGGTTATGGTTGCGATGCCCGTATCGCAGCCCGTCGATCGTCAGACGGCCGAATAACGAATGCCGAAAAACGATACGGGCGTCGGGCCCGTAACCGCAAACAGGTTCACTCCCCCAAAAGCTTCACAAGGATCGCTTTCTGGACGTGTAGGCGGTTCTCGGCCTGGTCAAAGACGACCGAGTTCGGGCCGTCGATCACATCGTCAGTCACTTCCGCGCCGCGATGGGCGGGGAGGCAGTGCATGAAGATATAATCGGGTTTGGCCAGTTTGGTTAATTTTGAATTGATCTGAAAGTTCTTGAATTTGGCGTCTTTGGCTTTGCGCTGCTTTTCCTGCCCCATCGACGTCCAGACATCAGTATAGATGACGTCGGCATCTTTGGCGGCGATGACCGGGTCATTCAAGATATCGATCCCGACGCCGGTTTTTTTGGCGTCAGCCATTGATTGTTCCGCGATCCTGGCGTCCGGCTCATAGCCTTTTGGCGTCGCGACGGTTAAATTGATGCCGACTTTGGCGCAGGCGAACATCAGCGAATGGCAGACATTATTCCCATCGCCAATATACGCCATTTTTACGCCCTTTATGCCCTCTCCGCCCTTTCCGCCTTTTTTTTCAATGATCGTAAAGACGTCCGAGAGCGCCTGGCATGGGTGCAGCAGGTCCGAAAGGGCATTGATGACCGGCACGTCGGCGTACTTGGCCAGCTCCGTCACCTTGTCGTGGGCAAAGGTACGCAGAAGGATAGCGTCGGCAAAGCGCGAAAGAGTGCGGGCGACATCGGGGATCGATTCGCGCACTCCCAGGCCGATCGCCTCCTGGTCGAGGTTGATGGCGAGGCCGCCGAGTTGCCACATGCCGATCTCAAAGGAGACCCGGGTCCTGATCGACGGTTTCTCAAAGATCATCGCCATCGACTTGGCCCACAGGTATTCGTGTTTCACTTTGTTTTTCTGTTTGTCTTTGAGGTCGGCGGCGAGGGCAAGGATTCCCTCTACTTCTTTGGCGGAAAGGTCGTGAATCGAAATGAAGTCTTTCATGATGAGGGCTATAATATAGCATGGGGAAAGAATAATTTCAAAGGGGTTTGCACTCCCCCCCACCGGCGAAAATTCGTCGTTTTTTCTCAGGCCAAGCGTGGCAATAAGATTGCTACGGGAATAGAGTAACGAGATACGAG
>JAGVQF010000189.1 GCA_020051815.1 Candidatus Saganbacteria bacterium
GACCATCATTTTTGTCTACGGCCTGTGGGCGGTCGCCGGCCGCAAAAGCTACGGCATCCCAAAATGGAAAGCGTTCGCGGGCGCGCTCCTGCCGGCCGTTATATTATTGCTTTTCGGTTTCGCATTTGATAAAATAGCCCTTTTGAAATTGGAATCATGGATAGCACCGTTGAAATAAGATGGCATGGACGAGGGGGGCAGGGGGCAAAAACCGCTGCGCTCCTGCTTGGCGAAGCCGCCATGTCGCTCGGCAAATATATCCAAGCTTTCCCGGAGTACGGCCCGGAGCGCATGGGCGCCCCGGTGGCGTCGTTTAACCGCATCTCCGACAAGCCGATCTACCTTCATTCCGGCATCACCGATCCTTCGATCGTCCTGGTCCTTGACCATACGCTGATCGACTCGGTCGATGTCACGGCCGGTTTGCCGGCGGACGGCAAACTGATCATTAATACCGCCATGACTCCCGCGGAAATTCGCAAAGAATTAAAGTTGAAAGCGGGCAAAGTCTTCACCGTTGACGCATCCAAGATCTCAAAAGAGACGATCGGCCGCGACATCCCCAACACCCCGATGTTAGGGGCGTTGATCAAGGTTTCCGGCTTTTTGAAGATCGATGATGTCTTGAAGGACCTGGAGACAAAATTGAAAAAGAAATTCGCGTCCAAGCCCGAGATCATAGCGGGGAATTTGGCGGCGGTCAAACGCGCCCATGAGGAGATCGTGTCGGAATGAGTGAAGCCAAACCAGGCTGGAAGTCACTGCCCGAAAACGACGCTTTAGCCCCCGGCACGGCCGATAAGTTCCACACCGGCGGCTGGCGCTCGGAAAAACCGATCTGGAATGAAAAAACCTGCATTCAGTGCATGATCTGCTGGATCGCTTGCCCTGATGTGTCGGTCACGGTTAAAGACGGCAAGATGACCGGCTTTGATTATGACCACTGCAAGGGCTGCGGCATTTGCGCTTTTGAGTGCCCGACCAAACCAAAATCAATTGTTATGGAGACGGAGAAGAAATAATGCCAACTTTAGCCAAAACAGGCAACGAAGCGATGGCGGAGGCGATGCGCCAGATCAACCCCGACGTCGTGGCGGCTTATCCGATCACGCCGGCGACCGAGATCGTCATGATCTTTGCTTCGTTCGTGGCCGACGGCCTGGTTGACACCGAATATATACCCGTTGAATCGGAGCACTCGGCCATGTCGGCCTGCGTCGGCGCTTCGGCCGCCGGGGCCAGGGTCATGACCGGCACCTCATCACAGGGTTTGGCTTTAATGTACGAAATTCTCCCCATCGCCTCGGCCCTGCGCCTGCCGATCATAATGTCTGACGTCAACCGGGCGATATCGGGCCCGATCAATATCCACTGCGACCACAGCGACACGATGGCCGCCCGTGATTTCGGTTGGATCCAGATCTTTTCCGAGAACGCGCAGGAAGCCTACGACAACCTGATCCAGGCGGTGCGCATCGCCGAGCATCCCAAGGTCAAACTGCCGACGATGGTAACGACCGACGGCTTTATCATCAGCCACTGCATGGAAAAGATCGAAACGCTCGAGGACACGGAAGCGAAAAAGTTTGTCGGCGAGAGAAAACCGGAAGTTTCCGTTCTGGACATAGAACATCCGGTCACGCTCGGCGCGCTCGACCTGCAGGATTACTATTTTGAACACAAGGTGCAGGTGGCCGACGCGATGCGCAACTCCATTCAATACATCCTGGAGATCGCCAGGGAATACGAAAAGCAGACCGGCCGCAAATACGACCTCTTTGAAAAATATCAATTAGATGATGCCGAGGTCGCCTTAGTGGCTCTCGGCTCGACCGCCGGCACGACCAAAGCGGTGGTTGACGAGCTGCGGGCCAAAGGGGTCAAAGCCGGCCTGTTAAAACTCCGCGTCTTCCGCCCGTTCCCGGCCGAGGAGATCGCCAAAGCTTTGGCCAATGTTCCGGCGGTGGCGGTTCTTGACCGCTCCGATTCATACAACGGGCAAGGCGGGCCGCTCTTTACCGAAATTCGATCGGCTCTTTACGGCAAAGCTAAAACGCCCAAGCTGATCAATTATGTCTACGGCCTTGGCGGCCGCGACGTTACCCTGGACGAATTAAGGACGGTCTTTGCCGACCTGAAGAAGATCGACCAAATGCCGGCCTACAATTATTTTGGAGTGAGGGAATAAAATGGCGACGTTAAAAGAACTTGTTTTGCGCGAGAGCCCGATCACCGGCGGCCACCGGGCCTGTGCCGGCTGCGGCTTTCCGCAGATCATTCGCACGGTGCTGATGGCTTCTAAAGACCCGGTCGTGGTTATTTCGGCGACCGGCTGCCTGGAAGTGACGACCACGATCTATCCGTTTTCGGCCTGGAAAGTGCCGTTCCTGCACAATGCTTTTGAAAATGCCGGCGCGACCGCCTCGGGGGTTGAAGCGGCTTACAATTCGCTTCTGCGCCAGGGTAAATTGAAAGGCAAGATCAATATTGTGGCCTTTGGCGGCGACGGTGGGACTTATGACATC
>JAGVQF010000128.1 GCA_020051815.1 Candidatus Saganbacteria bacterium
GAGGTATAATTTCAATATGGCGTCTTTAGAATCACTGCTCAAAGAGATCGACGAAAAAAAACAAAAAATCGACCGCGCGCGGCCGCTGCCGAAGATCGTTTTG
The DNA here is from genome assembly GCA_020051815.1 of Candidatus Saganbacteria bacterium. Classification (GTDB taxonomy): domain Bacteria; phylum Margulisbacteria; class WOR-1; order O2-12-FULL-45-9; family XYB2-FULL-48-7; genus 2-01-FULL-53-15. Next base: position 104 of record JAGVQF010000128.1, read on the forward strand.
GATAAGCTGACGGAATATCTGGATATCGAATGGACCTACAACAGCAACGCGATCGAAGGCAATACTTTGACGCGGGAAGAAACGATGTTTATCCTGAAAGAGGGTTTAACTATCTCCGGGAAAAGCATGCGCGAGCACCTGGAGGCGACCAATCACAAAAATGCCATTGATTGCCTGGCCGAACTGCTGACCAAAGTTGAGCCGGTCACGCAGGCAGATATCAAGCGTATTCACTTTCTTATCCTTGAAGGGATCAACAATTTGAATGCCGGGAAGTATCGGTCGGTCGAGGTTTATATCTCCGGCACCACTCAAGTTTTGCCTAAGCCCGAAATGGTGCCCGACCTGATGCTCGAATTTTCAAAATGGCTGGTTGAGAAACAGGAAAAAAGAGATCTTCACCCGGTAAGACTAGCGGCGCAGGCCCATTATAAATTCGTTGCCATCCATCCTTTCATTGACGGTAATGGCCGGACCGCCCGCCTGCTGATGAATTTGATTTTAATGAAATACGGTTATCCGATCGCGATCATTGAGTGCGAAACCGAGAAGAGAAAAGCTTATTACGCGTCGATCAGGGCGGCTAACGCGGGTGACCTCGACACGTTCGAATCTTTGATCTCGCAATATGTCAATCAAACAGCTGATAAATATCTGGGTTCAATCCCATTAGGAAAGCGAGGAGAATAGCATGAAAGTCTTAGCCATGGATAAATGCGCCGAGGAAGGTTTGAAGTTAATTAGAGAGGCCGGGTTTGAGGTCGATTCAAAAGCCGGCTTAACCGAAGACGAACTTATTAAGATCATTCCGGGCTATGACGCTCTGATCGTCCGCTCCGAGACCAAAGCGACGCCCAAGATCATTGAAGCGGGCAAGAATCTCAAGATCATCGGCCGGGCCGGCGTCGGCGTCGACAATATCGACTTGCCGACCGCGACCAAGCATGGTGTTATTGTCGTTAATTCGCCGGAAGGGAACACTGTCGCTGCCGCCGAGCACACCTTCGCGATGCTCCTCTCCATGGCCCGCTCGATACCTCAAGCCCACGCTAAATTAAAAAGCGGCGTCTGGGACAAAAAATCGTTCAAAGGTGTCGAAGTTCTCAATAAAACGCTGGGCGTAGTGGGTCTGGGCAAGATCGGCCGCCGGGTCGCCTCTTACGCGCTGGGCATGGGGATGCGCGTCATCGGCTCCGACCCGTTCGTCACCGCCGAATACGCCAAGGGGCTGGGCGTCGAGCTGAAGAGTTTCGATGAGGTCATTAAAGAAGCCGATTTTATCACCTTCCATATCCCCAAAACCAAGGAAACGGCCGGTCTGATCAACGCGCAGACGATCGCCAAGATGAAAAAGGGGGTCCGCCTGGTCAATGTCGCCCGTGGCGGGATCGTTGACGAAAAAGCGCTCTACGACGCTCTGAAAAACGGGCAGATCAAGGCGGCGGCGCTCGATGTCTTTGAAAAGGAGCCGACCGAGAGCAGTCCGCTCTTTGAGCTCGATAATATCGTCGTGACGCCTCACCTGGGCGCTTCGACCGTTGAGGCGCAGGTCAATGTGGCGATCGACGTGGCGGAGCAGGTGATCGAGGTCTTAAAGGGCGGGGCGGCGCGCTCCGCCGTCAATATTCCGTCGATGAAGCCGGAGCTGATCGCACCCGTCAAACCTTACATGGGCATCGCCGAAAAGCTGGGCGCCCTGGCCGCCCAGGTCGTCAAAGGCGCGATCTCCAAAGTCGAAGTTGAATATTCCGGCGAGATCGCCGAGCTCAACGTTTCACCGCTGACCACCATTGTTTTGAAAGGGCTTTTAACTCCTATCCTTGACGTCAAAGTTAATTTCGTCAACGCGCCGCTGGCCGCCAAAGAACGGGGCATCGAAGTCGTGGAAAGCAAGAACAATGAGGGCAAAGATTTTGCCAGTTTGATAACGCTCAAGATCAAGACCGAAAAAGAAGAGCGCTCGGTCGGCGGGACGATCTTTGCCGGGGTTGGCGACCGACTGGTGTCAATTGACGGTTTTCGCGTTGATGCCGTGCCCGAGGGGTACATGATTATTCTGCAGAATATTGATAAGCCGGGGATGATCGGCAAGGTGGGGACGTTCCTGGGCCAGCACAGTATCAATATCGCCGCCATGGACGTTGGCCGGGTCAAGATCGGCGAGCGGGCTGTCATGGTCCTCAATGTCGATAACCTGATCCCGGACAAAGTCCTCCAGGACTTTACCAAAATAGAAGGGATCTTCGGCGCGACCTTGGTTAAAATATGATCTTCTGGTCCTGGCAGAAGAAAAAAGTCGGCCTGGTCCTGGGTGGCGGGGTGGCGCGCGGCGTCGCCCATATCGGCGTGATCAAAGTTCTAAGGTCACACAAAGTGCCGATCGATTACATCGCCGCGACCTCCGCCGGCAGCCTGGTTGGCGCGGTCTACGCCGCCGGCATGGATATTTCCCTCCTCGAAGAGATCGTGCAGAGGATCAAATGGAACGACTTTTTGCGGTTCACGCTTTTTCGCCCGGGATTTATGTCGTCGGCCGCGATCGAAGATTTTGTCATCAAGTATATCGGCGATATTGATTTCAAAGATCTCAAGCTCCCTTTCGCGTGCGTGGCGACCGACATCCGGACCGGCGAGCGGGTCGTCATCAACCAGGGTAAGGTCGCCAGGGCGGTCGCCGCCAGCGCCACTTTCCCCGGCGTTTTCGCGCCGGAAACATTTGAGGGAAAATATTTGATCGATGGCGGGATCGCTTCAAATGTCCCGGTTGACACCGCCCGCGAGATGGGCGCGGATTACGTCATCGCCTCCGACGTTGTCCCCGAAAAAACGATCAATGTCCTGCCCAAAGAGGCGATGCAGGTGTTCGGCCGGGCGCTCGATCTAGTTCTTAAAAAAATGCAGCGCGAGGAAGCGGCGCGGGCCGACACGCTGGTTGAGCTGACGATGGAAGAAGAAGATATCTGGCACCTGGATTTCCATAAGGCGAGAAAACTGATCGCCGCCGGCGAGGTCGCCGCCCACCGGCTGATCCACAAGATCAGGCAAGACCTAAGGTTAAAAGCTTAGAATTGAGCGAGGAGCGGGGGATGCCCAAGAGATCAGCCGCTTTCGTTTTATTCTCCCCGCAATCAGTCAGTGCTTTTAAAATCAATTCTTTTTCGTAGCTTTCCAGCCGCGCGCGCAGACTGCCGACCCCTCCCTCGCCGAGCTCGACCGGGGCTGATTCGACTCTGATCGTCGGCGCAAACGGGAGATCATTTGTGGTTATTTCCGGACCGCTTGAGAGGACGACGACGCGCTCGATCAGGTTCTGCAATTCGCGCACATTGCCCGGCCAATCATAGCCGTGCATTGCCTTCATTGCCTCGACTGAAAAATTAATTACTTTCTTGTTAAGCTCCTTATTGAATTTGTTCAGGAAATAATTGATGAAAATCGGGATGTCGCCTTTTCTCTCGCGCAGGGGCGGGAGATCGATCGGGATGACGTTAAGACGGTAATACAAATCATGACGGAACTTGCCTTCTTTTATCTCTTTCTGAAAATCGATATTTGTGGCTGAAACGATGCGCACATCGACCGGGATCCCCTTTTCTCCGCCCAGTCTTTCGATGATCTTGTCTTCCAGGATGCGCAGGAGCTTGGCCTGCATGGCCGCCGACATGCAGCCGATCTCGTCGAGAAAAAGGGTGCCGCCGTCGGCCAGTTCGAATTTACCGAGTTTGCGCTCCAGCGCTCCGGTGAACGAGCCGCGCTCGTGGCCAAAGAGCTCCGATTCAAGGAGGTTCTCCGGGATGGCCGCGCAGTTGACGGCAATGAACGGCTGGTGGGCGCGTTTGCTTTTCTTGTGGACCGCCCGGGCGACCAGCTCTTTGCCCGTCCCTGATTCGCCGTGGATCAGTACCGTGCTGTCGGTGGGCGCGACGCGGCCGATCGTCTCAAAGAGCTTTAACATGACCGGCGTCTGGCCGATCAGGTCGCAGTACTCGGTCGCGCCTTTCAGCGCTTCTTTCAGATACAGGTTTTCCCGGACCAGCGCCCTTTTCTCCAGCGCTTTCTCGATTATGATCTGCAGTTCCTTGACCTCAAACGGCTTGGTGATGTAATCGAGCGCGCCTAACTTCATCGCCTCAACAGCCGGGGCGACATCTTTGGAAGCGGTGACCATGATGCAATCGGCTTCGACCTCGTTCTCCTTTAGTTTTTTGAGCACGGCAAGCCCGTCCATTTTCGGCATTTTCATATCGAGGAGGATAAGATCGACCGGCTTGTTTTTCAGTATCTCAAGCGCGGCGGTGCCGGATGAGGCGGTGAGCAGATCGTATTTTTTGGCGAAAATGGAGCGGTAAGTCTCCAGCATGTCGGCTTCGTCGTCGATGGCCAGGATGAGATGTCTTTGGCTGTTCATGAGCAAATTTTAACACGTTTTTAGCTTCGGGTCAAAATCTGTGCTAAAATTTTCCTTGATGAGCTTTAACATCCTGTCGCTCCTTTTTACGGCTGCGGCCTCATTCGCGCTCGGTGCCTTTGTTTATTGGCAGGGGCGGGACAGGTCCCCCAATATATTCCTGGCCCTGCTCTCGGCGAGCGTCGGGACCTGGTGTTTTGGGCAGTTTATGGGCGAGTTCGTGATGGGCAAAGCGCAGGTTGTTTTTTGGACAAGGGTCAATATCGGGGCGGCGGTCCTGATCCCGGTTTTCTATTTGAATTTTATCCTGGCGTTCGCCGATCGATTGAAAAAAGACCGGTTGATGCTGGCGGCGGCTTATTTTGGTTCGGCCGTCCTGCTATTGCTGGACCTGACCCCGTATTTTGTGGCCGATGTCGCGCCGCGGCTCGGCTACAGGTATTATCCGACACCCGGCCCCGCCTATGCCGTCTTTGCCGTCATGCTTCTTATTCAGTTCGCCTTTGCTTTCGTCCGCTTGTTCGGTTTCTTAAGGCAAAGCCAGGGCGGGGCCAGGAACCAGGCCAGATATATCTTCTTTTCTTCGCTGGTTGGCCTGGCTGGCGGAGCGACGGCCTTCTTCCCGGTCTTTAATTTGGCTCTGCCGGTCATCAGTTACCTGGTGCTGCCGTTCTATCTTGCCATCCTCGCTTACGCGATCATCAAGCACCACCTGCTTGATATCGACCTGGTCTTCCGCGAGGGGCTTATTTATTCAACGCTGACGATCCTCTTCGCCGGTTTTTACGCGCTGGTGATCATTATTTCCAACCGCATCTTCATCAACCTGACCAGCTTTAACGAGTTAAGCACGACTTTGATCGTCGTCTTTGCGTCGGTCATCATCTTTGCGCCGCTGCGCGACCGCGTCCAGGCCGCCGTCGACCGGCTGTTCTTTAAGGGCGATTTTTATTATAAGCAGACGATCAACGATCTCTCGGCCGAGAACCTGAAGCTTTACCGCGGCCTGCTCCAGGC
>JAGVQF010000166.1 GCA_020051815.1 Candidatus Saganbacteria bacterium
GTCGGGGTCCGTCGATCTGTACCTCGACAACAGCGACCCCGACTGTCCTTCCCTGTCCGCCCAGAACATTTCCTTCAGACCGAACAGCACTGCCGACGCCGCCGGGTTCGAGGCTGTCCATCTCAGAAGCAGGAATTCGAGTGTTCGGTTGCGCTACCGGGTCAAGGTTCTCGGCGCGACCAAGGACGGCAAGTACGATCTCTCGATCAAGCAGGTCGGCAAGGCCGCCTGGGCGCCGCCGCGGCCAAGGCGATCAAGAGAAGACGCCGGCCGGGCCGCGCCCGGCACGTTCGAGGACAAGATCACGCAGTTTCTCAAGCAGAGCGAAGAAAAACTCACCGACTGGAAGCGCAATCTGGAATTCAAGCAGACCGGTAAGAAGAAGAAACCGTTGAAAAAGTGATTTGAATGCCCGGGTGGCGGAATGGTAGACGCAAGGGACTTAAAATCCCTCGGCTGCATAAGCCATGTCGGTTCGAGTCCGACCCCGGGCAGGTCCGTACTAAGCTATCTTGCTCTCCAGTAGCGCCTGATTGATCCCCAGGATCGCCGCCGCTCGCTCGAAGTCCCCGCCGGCTTCAGCCAAAACCCTGCGGCTATACTCTTTTTCAAAGACGCTAAAATATTCGGCGCCGGGCGTACCCGGGCTTTTTAAGAGCAGGTCGACCGGCAGGTCGGCTGGCGTGATCTGGCCGGCGCTCGACGTGATGACCAGACGCTTGATCAGCGCTTTGAGCTCGGCGGTATTGCCCGGCCAGGCGTAATTGGAAAAGATCTCAAGCACTTCGGGGCTAAAGCCGCTGATCTCCCGACTGTACTGGTCGCAAAAGAGCTCAAGATAATGGGCGGAGAGAAGCGGCAGGTCGGATGTCCGCTCGCGCAGGGGCGGGACCGTCAGGAGCACCTCGGAAAAGAACTCATAATTTTCTTTTGAAGTTTCAGCAAGGTCGATCGAGCTGGCGGCCACGAGGCGTGCCTCATTCTGGGCGGTGAGCAGCCCGGCCGGCAGATATTCGACGTGGTTGAGAAAGAGCGTGCCGCCGCGCGCCATCTCGATCAGGCCGGTTTTCTTCTTGAGGTCGGCCGTGGTCGAACCCTTTTCCTTGCCGAGCAGGGCGGTCTTTATTTCGGTCGGGGTCAGGGCGGCCGAGAGGTCATACGAGAGGAGCGGCAGGTCGGCCCTTGAACTTGACTCATGGATCATTTCGGCGACCGCCTCTTTTTCCGTGCCGGCCTCGCCCAGGACCAGGACGCGCAGGCTTTTGGCGGCGATCTTTTTAACCGTCTTGACGATCGTTTCGATCTTCTCGCTCTGGCCGATGAGATGGGCGGTGCCTTTGTCGGTCTCTTTGCGGATGCTCTCACCCTCGGTTTGCAGCGAGCGGCGGCGGATGATCCTCTCGGTCAGCTTGAGGATGGCGGCGACGTCAAAAGGCTTGATGATGTAGTCGCGGGCGCCGTATTTGATCGCTTCGCTGGCCTTGGTCACGTCGTTGACGGCGGTGACCATGACCGCTTCGATCTCGGGGTCGATCTCTTTGAGGCGGTTGAGGGTCTCCAGGCCGTTCAAGCCCGGCATGCGGACATCGAGAAAGGCGAGGTCGATCTTTTCCCCGGCCGCGTATTTGAGCGCGGCTTCACCCGAGGCGGCCAAAAGTAGCTTGTACTTTTCGCCCAGAATGAGGGAAAACGATTCGCGGATCGATAATTCGTCGTCAACGATCAGTATCTTGTTCATTGCGTCAACCGATCGATGATGATGAGGGCCTGTTTTTTGAGCTTGGCGTCGCCCATGATCGCCCGGGTGATGGTCGTGACCATCTGTGCGGCTCCCTGGGCCTTGGTCAGCGAGGGCCCGAACTCGGCCGCGATCGCCAGCTTGACCATTTTGCCGACGGCCGCTTCGATCGTGTCGTCCTTCTTGATCCCGCTCTTTAAACCGGCTTCGAAGAGCTCGAGCTTGCTGATCTCTTTTTCGCTTAAGTCGTCGACCATCTCTTTGCCGAGGATAAGCGGCATTATTTCTCTGGCCGGGGACCATTCTTTCTTTCTAATCTGTGTTTTCATTTCATTCACCTCCGCGGCAATACAAGCAAGGTTATTGCCACGGTGCGTGAGCTAATTTAGCACAGATAGGTGTGCGATTCAACCGAATAACGCAGTCAAAAGTGTGCGGAAAAGATACAGCCCTCACCCGCTAACGCTAAACCTTCCCCCCTCTCCCAAAGGGAGAGGGTAAATACAAAAAATGACTTTCCTTCTCCCTCTGGGAGAAGGGGGACGGTTTGTGACAGCGGATGAGGGCCGGGGGTAGGACTACAGCTTCAGCTTCTTTTCCAGCAGGATCAGGGTGTTGCGGTGGATCCCCATCATCTCGGCGGCCCGGCCTTTCTTGCCGCCGGCTTTTTCGAGCGCCTGGCGGATAAATTCGGCCTCGAACTTCATGACCGCTTCCTTGTATTTTGTTTCGGTCGAGCCGGCCGCGCAGGCGGCTTCGCCCCTGATCTCGGCGGGAAGTTTGTCCGCTTCGATCTGGCCGCCGCGGTTTAAGACGACGAGCCGCTCGACCAGGTTCTCAAGCTCCCGGACATTGCCCGGCCAGTCATAGCCGGCGAGAAGGGTGAGGACCTCTTTTTTAAAGCCCTTAACTTTTTTGCCGAACTCATGGTTATACTTGCGCAGGAAGTGGAGGGCGAGAAGCGGGATATCCTCTTTTCTCTGCCGCAGTGGGGGCAGGTGGACCGGGATGACGTTGAGCCGGTA
>JAGVQF010000024.1 GCA_020051815.1 Candidatus Saganbacteria bacterium
CATAGGTCTTACCCGGGAACATGATCATCTGCTCAAAAGTGAACATCTTCATGCCGTCTTCGAGGTTGCGGGAGCCGGAGGGTATCTGCTCGTATTCGAGACCGAGTTTGGGGTCGGCTAAACTGATGGCCTGGGGCACTTTGGCTTTGGCCGCTTCCCATTGGGCTCTGGCGGCGGCCAGATCGGGATTCTGCTTTAGCCCCTCTTCAACGGCCTGATTCAGCACAAGCGGCTGCGCCAAGGCTAAGGGGGCCAAAAGAGATATAAAGAAACCACAGATTATTTTTCGCCCAAGCAATATACACCTCAAAGTATTACATTATTATATAGTATAACCAGCAAACCACAACCAGGAACAAAGATTTTATCTTCCAGAAAACCTCATAAGCCCTGCGCTACTTTTTAATTTTTGCAAGATACTTTTCTGGATTTAGTTCAAAAGATATCTTGCAACATTCTGAACAAAAATAATACATTTTCCCCTGATAAGTGCTGGTGATCTTGCTATTAGTCGCTTCCATCGCGCAAACAGGGTCCCTTTCAATGCTCATTTTTCACCCCTCCTTTCAAGCCATTTCCCCATTTACTCCTTCTCTGTAATTCTGCAGATCAATGCATATGCATCATCATGGGCATATCCTGCCTCATCTCTTCCTTAGACATATCTTTCCCCATATCATGATCCATCATTGGCTCATGGACAACCAGCTTGCCAATCATCTCCTTATGCCCCGAGCCGCAGACAACAGAACATTTGAAGTCAAATGTCCCGGCCTGATCTGGGACAAAGTCCACCACTGTTAATTTCCCCTTGTCTATCCTTTGGATAATCTGGAATTTTTCGATAAAAAGGCCGTGCATGAAATCCAGACTGGTCAAGTATAGTCGCAACGGCTGACCCTTGACGACATCAATCACCCCCGGCAAATACTCATATTGCCTAGCAATGACCGCCACTTCCTTAGTCGGCTCGGCCGCCAGGCCAGCAGCGCTCAGGATCAATAACATAAATACGCCATAAGCCGCTTTTTTCATCGCGTCATCCCTCCTTGATTTTTTTCTCCAGCAGCAGGCGAAGGTCGAAGATCGCCTCCTCTTCCCCCGCCGCATACTTCTGTAATTTGATGTCTGAAATAGACAGCAGAGAATTGACCACCGCTTCGATCTTATCGGACTCATGCCTTATTATTGCTGCGGATTTATGCGAAGCGGGATCGGTTGTCCCCCGACAAAGTTCGGCCTGCAGGCTTATGGCCGTATTGGCATTCCTGATGTAATGGGCGACCGTCACGGCCAACTGTTTTAAAGTATTGTAAGCCACCAGTTTCCTTTCTATATCGCCCAGCCCCTTTTGGCCAATACTTTGGTCGCCGTTTAATTTCTTGAAAATAATCTCACAGGTTTCGGAGCAGAAATAATACTCCTTGCCCTTGAGAGCCAACCGCGAATGCTCTTTACCAGGCTCAATTTCCATCCCGCAAATCGGGTCCCTCATTTCTTCGTTTGCCTGATATATTTCTCCGGATCCTTGGCAAACTCTTCCGGGCAGCCGGGACAGCAAAAGTAATAGGGCTTGCCTTTGTAAACCGTCTTCAGCTTTGTCGTGGCCGGGTCAACATTATCGCCGGTTACCGGGCATTTAACCTCTTCTTTCATAACCGCCTTCTTGCTCTTCATCGGCGATTTTGATTTCTTAACCGCAGCATAAGCAAACTGCGAGCTGATCAGGACTAGAAGCAACATTGTCAGCCAAACTATCAAATTTTTCATTCCTTCACCTCCACTTTTATTTTATCCCTCTCCCTCTGGAAGAGGGGGGCATGTTAAGCGTTGTCGGGGAGGGCATAGAGTCCCCTCCCTTAATGGCCTTTTAATTCCGGAATAGACAATTTGCTAACATCCGCCCGCCCTTCTTTCATCTCATAGCGCCATTTCCAAATCGAATAGATCGGCGGATAGACTAGGAGCTCCATAATAAAACTCGTGAAGATGCCGCCGATCATGGGGGCCGCGATCCGTTTCATCATGTCGGCCCCGGAGCCCATTGACCACATTATTGGCAGCAAACCCATGAACATCGCCATCACCGTCATCATTTTCGGGCGGATCCGCTTCACCGCGCCGCTAACGATCGCCTCATCAAGATCGGCCTTGGTTCTCATTTTCCCCTGCCGCACCCTATCATAATAAGCCATATCCAAAAACAGCAGCATAAAGACCCCGGTTTCGGCATCAAGCCCCATCAGCGCAATAATTCCCACCCAGACCGCGATTGACGTGTTATAGCCCAAAAGATATAACAACCAGATCGCCCCGACCATAGAAAACGGGACCGCTAGCAGAACAATGCTCGCTCTCACTGGAGATTTTGTATTCATATACAACAAGATAAAGATAAGAAAGAGGGTGATCGGTATGACTATTTTTAATCTCTCTCTCACCCGCAGCATATTCTCGTACTGCCCGCTCCATTCGAGAGCGTAACCCACCGGCAGCTGGATCTTCTCGCGCACGATCTTTCTGGCTTCTGTCACATAACTGCCCACGTCACGCCCGGCGATATCAACATAAACATAGCCGGCCAGCATGCCGTTTTCATCACGGATCATCGCCGGCCCTAAAGACAAATTGATGTCGGCCAGCTCGGCCAGCGGGATCTGCGCGCCCGACATCGTGGGAACGAGAACTCTTTTTAATTTCTCCAGATCATTCCGAAATTCCCGCGCGTAACGCACATTAACGGAATATCGTTCCCGCCCTTCGATCGTCTCCGTCACATGTTCACCGCCGATGGCCGAGGTAATGACCATTTCCGCCTCTTTTATTGTGAGGCCATAGCGCGCGAGCTGTTCGCGTTTTATTACAAAATCGACAAAATACCCGCCGGAGACACGTTCCGCAAAAATCGAGCGCGTCCCCTTAACATCATGCAATGTTGATTCAAGGTTAAGGCCGATCTTTTCGATTTCCTTCAGGTCGGCGCCGTAGATCTTTATCCCCACCGGCGTCCGTATGCCCGTCGATAACATATCGATCCTCGCCTTGATCGGCATGGTCCAGGCGTTCGATACCCCAGGGAATTTCATTTTTTGGTCTAACTCATTTATTATATCCTCGCTAGTTATCCGATCCAGCCCAAAAGGCCTGAACGGCATTTGCAGAATATCAGGCAGCCACGAATACCAGCGCTTAACTTTCCGCCACTCGTGCTCCGGTTTTAAGACAATGGTCGTCTCCATCATAGAAAACGGCGCCGGATCGGTCGATGACTCCGCCCGCCCGGCCTTGCCGAAGACCCTTTCCACTTCAGGCACGCTCTTAATGATCTTATCCATCGATTGCAGCAGTTTTTGCGCCTCGGCGACCGAAATGCCGGGCAGTGTCGTCGGCATATACAGGATCGAACCTTCATTAAGCGGCGGCATAAACTCCGATCCCAGTTGGAAAAAAACTGGAATGGCGGTGAGCATTAATATCCCGGCCGCGACGATCGTTGCCTTAGAATATTTTAGGACAAACCGGCAAGCCGCTTCATAAAGACGAAAGAGTATTTTGCTGATCGGGTGATTCTCCTCGGGATAATATTTGCCGACTGTCACCGTGTTATAAAGATTTGCCAGCCAGCGAGGCTTAAAAAGTTTGTAATCCATCCGGGTAAACAACATCCGCATGGCGGGATCGAGCGTAATGGCCAGCAGGGCCGCGAGCGCCATGGCAATGGTTTTGCTATAAGCGAGCGGCCTAAACAGCCGGCCTTCCTGGTCGATGAGCGTAAAGATCGGCAAAAAAGCCACCGCGATCACCAGGAGGGAGAAGAATACGGCCGGGCCAACTTCTTTTAGCGCGTTGAGCCTGATGACCCGAAAATCGCCTTTCCGCCCTCCGGCTTCCCAAAGCTGTAGTTTTTTGTAGGCATTCTCAACCTCAATAATCGCTCCATCAACCAGCACGCCGATCGAGATGGCGATCCCAGAAAGACTCATTATATTTGAAGTAAGCTTCATCCCGAACATGGGAATAAAGGAAAGAAAGACGGCGATCGGGATAGTCACAATAGGAATAACTGCCGACGGAAAATGCCATAAGAAAATTAGAATGACAAAGCTGACAACGATCATTTCCTCGATCAGCTGATGTTTGAGCGTCTCGATAGAACGGTTAATAAGTTCCGAGCGGTCGTAAGTTGTCACGACCTCAACGCCTTCGGGCAGAGACGGCTTGATTTTTTCTATCTTCTCTTTAACCCGGTTGATCACATTGAGGGCGTTTTCCCCATAACGCATGATAACGATCCCGCCAATGGCATCGCCTTCTCCGTCGAGATCGGCTACCCCGCGGCGAATATCAGGGCCCAGAACGACGTTTGCTATATTTTTGACTAACACCGGGATCCCGGATTGATCGGTCCCGATGACAATATTTTCAATATCCTGGACGGACTTGGCGTAACCCCGGCCGCGAATCATGTACTCGGCGCCGGAAAACTCCACCAGCCGGCCGCCCACATCGTCATTACCGTCACGCACCGACTCAACGACCTTGGTCAGCGGTATTTTGTAGGCCAGAAGCGCATTGGGGTCAACATTCACCTGATATTGCTTCTGGAAGCCCCCCACCGAAGCAACTTCCGCTACGCCGGGAACACTCTGCAGCCAATTACGCAAGTACCAGTCCTGAAAGGAACGAAGTTCGGCTAAATTACTTTTGCCGGTCTTGTCGACCAGCGCGTATTGGTAAACCCAGCCGACGGAACTGGCGTCGGGCCCCATCTCGGTCCTCACCCCTTCGGGCAGTTTGGGGATGATCTTGCTTAAGTATTCCAGCGTGCGGCTGCGCGCCCAATAGATGTCGGTGCCGTCTTTAAAAATGACGTAAACGTAGGAAAAACCGAAATCGGAGAACCCTCTGATCGCCTTGACGTTGGGGGCGCCGAGCATGGCGCTGACGATCGGATAGGTCACCTGGTCTTCGATGATGTCAGGCGAGCGGTCCCAGCGGGAATAGATAATGACCTGTGTGTCGGAAAGATCAGGGATAGCGTCCAAAGGAATATTTCTTATGCTATACACCGCGCCGATCATCGCCGCTATGGCCAGGATAATAACAATGTATTTATTTTTGGCCGAAAATTCGATAATTTTTTCGATCATGTCAATTCCCTTGAGAAGGCGCTTTTAATTTTGACTCAGAATCAACCAGAAAATTGCCGCTGGTCACGACCACATTTCCCGCTTTGAGACCGCTAAGCACCTCGTAATAGTCTCCCGCCTTCTGGCCAAGATTAACTTCGCGCGATTCGAAAATATTATCTTCCTTGACCAGATAAACGATCTTTCTCAAGCCCGTGTCCAGAACAGCGGATTCCGCAACCGCTAATTTTGATCCTAAAGTTTCTTTGATCATAGCATTCACATACATTTCCGGCTTTAGTTTATTGCTGGGATTAGGCACGGCAACCCGCACCTGATTGGTCCTGGTCGCCGGGTCTAGGACAGGATAGATTGACGTGACCTTACCAAAAAATTTCTCGCCGGGATAGGCCGCCACCTCGAGCTCAACAGGATCCCCCGCCTTGATCATGGCTATTTCATATTCATATACGCTGATATAAGCCCACACGTTTTCTCCCTGGCCGGGCAGATAAAGGCTTGTTTCTGCCAGCCGCGACTTTTCCAGAGCGGTGATCTGCTCCTCGCTCATTCCTAAAAGTCTTAACTTATTACGCGTCGCATTGGCTAAATCATTGGTTTGGTCCTCGGCCTTCAAAACCTGAATAAATTCTTCCTGGGTCACAACCAGCTCCGGGTCATAGGCGATCTTGCCTGAAGCACGCACGACTTTCGTCAGATTCATCACCTTAACCTGTCCTGTCTTAATCCCGATCATCTGTTGTCTTTCCGGGCTGATCGCGACCGTAGATCCTCCGCCGCTCGCGGTCGGCGATTCTTCTTCGTAGACCGGAATATAGTCCATCCCCATCGAATCTTTCATAAACACCGGTGACGTGGCTTGGGGATTCATTGGATTTCGGTAATAAAGGAGCTTGCGTTCTTTTTTCGTTTCGGCCGCGATCTCGGATGTCTTCTCCGATGAGTTCTCCTCACTCTTAACCAATTTCATTCCGCAGATCGGGCAATCTCCCGGCTTGTCGGACGTATATGTCGGATGCATTGGGCAATGGTAAACAGCCTTACCCTGTACGACGGTATTGTGCGCTTTCGGCTGGCCACAACCAGCATACATAAAAAACGACCAAAGGGACACAATTGAACCAATAATTAAGAATCCCAACAAATATTTTTTCATCCTATTTATCTCCTTTTCTAACTAAGAATTTACTCGAGGGGTTTTCCCGTAAGTCTTTCCAGTTCGGCCAGGGCCTGGCCGTAACTAACCTGGCTGGCGTAATATTTGAGTTTTGCCTCCCGATAGGTCCGCTCGATCTGTAACAGCGCCTGA
>JAGVQF010000129.1 GCA_020051815.1 Candidatus Saganbacteria bacterium
CGGTTCAATGACGAGCGGCCCACCCTGGATGGCAAAACGGATACGATTTGTTGATGAAAATCCGGCAAAATCATCCTTGCGGATAATATATGCCTTACGGTCCGTGGTTATCGTAAATATCCCTGAAAGCTTATTTTCGTCTGAAATGCGGGCCAGCTGTTCGCCTTCCGAGATCAAAAGCCCAACGATGTTTCCCTCCAGATCAAAATAACTGCCATTAACGATCAGCGCGTTCTGCTGCCGATCGCAAATTAGCGCTAAAGACTTTCTCTCTTTATTCAAGGTTGCTTTGAGATCGACTTTGGCCGGATCGAGCATCACGGCCAGCAATAAAATACGCTTGCCCTCAAATTTGAGATCGAGTGTGGAAACTTTGCCGCCGTCAAAGAGCGGCACGTAATCAAGGCCGATCGGCGCCGGTTCTAAGGCCGGCATAAACCCAACCCCTTTCGTGATGATCGTTGAATAATCAGACAAAGTTAAAACCTCCTGACTCCAGTTATATATCCGAGGAGACTGTCCGAAATTTCACGCAAATTTTGCCGCGCTTATTGTGGTATAATTTTTATCATATGGATCTCTTTGCCGCCAATGACAAGGAATATAAGGCAACGCACGCCCCACTCGCCTACCGTATGGCACCCCGCAACATCGATGAGATCGTTGGCCAGACCGCGATATTGGGCAAGGGCCAGCTGCTGCGCCGGCTGATCGAGGCCGATAAAGTCACCTCCGTCATCCTCTATGGCCCGCCAGGGACCGGCAAGACCGTGATCGCCCGCGTCATCGCGGGCTCGACCAAAGGCCATTTTGAGTGGCTCAACGCCTCGGTCGCCAAGGTTGAAGATATCCGCAAGGTCAGCCTGGAAGCCAAGCAAAGGATCAAACATCACCGGACAAAAACTATTTTATTTCTGGATGAGATCCACCGCTTCAACAAGATGCAGCAAGACACCCTGCTCCCCGACGTTGAAGAAGGCAACATGATCCTGATCGGCGCCACGACGGAAAATCCTTTCTTCTACGTCAATGCCGCGCTGGTCTCAAGATCACAGATATTTGAGCTTAGGCCGCTCAACACAGATGAGCTGAAGAAGATCATTCAAAACGCTTTAGCGGACAAAGAGCGGGGCTTTGGAAAATTAAAGATCGAGATGGAGCCGGAAGCGCTCGAGCATCTGGCCAAGCTATCGGATGGCGACGCCCGCCGCGCCCTCTCCGCCCTTGAACTTGGCGTGCTTTCGACCTCGCCGGACAAAAAGGGCGCAATAAACTTTACGCTCAAGGTCGCCGAAGAGTCGATCCAGAAGAAAGCGGTCGTCTATGACAAGAAAGGCGAAGGGCATTACAACACGATCTCGGCCTTTATCAAATCGATGCGCGGCTCCGACCCGGATGCCGCCCTTTATTATTTAGCCAAAATGATCTACGCCGGCGAAGACCCCCGGTTTATCGCCCGTCGGATCGTCATCTGCGCCGCCGAAGATGTTGGCAACGCCGACCCGCTGGCGCTCGTTATCGCCAACTCCGCCATGCAGGTCGCCGAATTCGTCGGCCTGCCCGAGGCCAGGATCCCACTCGCCCAAGCAACCACCTATGTCGCCACCGCGCCTAAAAGCAACGCCGCCTATGTGGGGATTAATTCCGCCATGAAAGACGTGGAAGAGAACCCGACGCTTGAAGTGCCCAAGCATCTGCAAAACGCCATTTATGAAGGCGAAAAGAAGATGGGGAAAGGGAAAGGCTATAAGTATGCCCACGATCATGAGGGCGGCTATGTCGAACAGGATTATTTACCGGTCAAGAAGAAATATTATGAGCCGAAGGATATCGGGTTTGAGAAGAAGATAAAACAGAGAATGGATGGTTTAATAAAACCCGCCTGAACACTTGGATTCCCAAACATTGGCATAGAACCAATATACGGGATGCTCCTGCCAGCTGATGCCTTTTACGCCTTTAAACCGCGCGTCTAAAAAATCAGTCTTGCGCGTTATAACAGCGCTCGTAACGTCCGCCCCCATTAAGATGCTGTTAGAGAAATGCGCCCCATCAAGATTAGCTCCGGAAAAATCCGCACCCTTGTTAAAATTTATTCCCGCCAGCCATGCTCCTTGAAGGTTCGAATCATTAAACTTTACTCCTTCAACAGTCGTCCCGGAAAACTCTGCTTCTTCGAGGTCCGCGCCGGAAAAGTTTGTTCTGATTAGGAGCGCGCCCTGGAGGTTGGCTTTTTTGAGAACTGCCTCCGGGCCGGAAAGGTCCGCGTCCGTAAGATCAAGAATATATTCCGCTTGTTCAGCGTACCCCCTGTTCTCCCAGCGCACATAATAAAACCGTTCCATGGCCGGGTCTATCTCAAGCTCAACCCCGCGCAGTTCACCGTCATGATTCGCGTCCGCCTGATCGAACTCGGCTTTTGAGATCGTGCCGTCGGTTTTAATGACATCTGCCGCCTTAATAATGGCCGCCTCGAGAGTCTGCCGGCCATTTACCGCCTTAACCGCGTTAATATCCATCACGAGTTCCATAAGTAAACGCACCACTTTGGGTACAATAGAGATTGGAGGTATCCGAAG
>JAGVQF010000015.1 GCA_020051815.1 Candidatus Saganbacteria bacterium
AAACTAATCGAGAAGGGCTATAAGGTGGCGATTTGCGAGCAGGTTGAAGACCCCAAGCTGGCCAAAGGGCTGGTTAAGCGGGATATCATCCGGATTGTCACCCCGGGGACGGTGCTTGAGTCCTCGATGCTATCTGACAAGACGAATAATTACCTCATGGCGATCAATCATGAGAAGGGCAAGTTCGGCCTGGCCTTCGTCGATGCCACGACAGGGGAGTTCAAACTTTCCGATTTTGATTCTGCCGAAAAATTGGCCGATGAGATCAAAAGAATCGGGCCGGCGGAGATTATCAAATCGGACCTTATTGATAATGATAGCCATTATCAAGCCACATCGTCATTCAAAGACATCTACGATAACGAAACTGCAGTCGAAAAGCTTTTGGCTCACCTTAAGGTCAAATCGCTGGAAGCTTTCGGGTTGGACGGCAAAGAGGTCGCTTTGGGCGCCGCTGCCGCCATCATTGATTATCTTAAAGAGACGCAGAAGACGACGATCGGCCACATCAACGCGCTTAAGCTCTACCGCACCGAAGATTATATGTTCATCGATGCGACGACCCGGCGCAACCTGGAGCTGACGCAAACCGCGCGTGACAAATCGTTCAAAGGCAGTCTCCTCTGGGTCCTCGATCGGACCAAAACCTCGATGGGCAGCCGTTTGTTGAAGCAATGGCTGCTGCAACCGCTCTTGGATATTGCTCTAATAAAGGATCGACATGTGGCGGTGGAAGAACTGTTCAACAATGGCCTGCTTCGCTCGGAACTTGGGGAAGGGCTGAAGAAGGTCTTTGATATCGAGCGATTGACCGGCAAAGTCGCCACGCAATCGGCCAATGCCAGGGACCTGGTCGCTCTAAAAGATTCTTTGAGTCGCTTGCCCAAAATTAGAATGCTGCTTAAAGACTGCAAGGCCGAATTACTGAAACAATTAATGATTTATTCCCCACACTTAAGTGTGGGGAATAACAATTTAAATGTTCAAGAAAATGAGATCATCGACCTCATCTCCAAAGCCATCGTGGATGAGCCGCCGTTCGTAATCAAAGAGGGCGGCTTGATCAAAGCCGGCTTCAATGCCGAGCTGGATGAACTCAAGAAAGCAACGGGCGGTGGCCGTCAGTGGATCGCCGAGCTGGAAGCGTCGGAAAGAAAGCGGACCGGGATCAAATCGCTTAAGGTCGGCTTTACCAGGGTCTTCGGCTACTTCATCGAGGTGACGAATTCAAACGCCGAGCAGGTGCCGCCGGATTACATCAGGAAGCAGACGCTGGTCAATGCCGAACGATTCATCACCCCGGACCTGAAGGAGAAAGAATCGCTGATCCTTAACGCCGATGAGCGGATGAAGGAGCTGGAATATCAGATACTTTGCGATGTGCGGGTGAAGGTCGCCGTTCACACCAAGGGACTTCAAGCGGTCGCAGCAGCTATCGCGCAGACCGACGTTTTGCTTTCGCTGGCGGAAGTGGCGGTGGAGAACCGGTATTGCAGGCCAAAATTACGGATTACGAATGACGAATTACGAATTAAGGATGGGAGACATCCGGTAGTTGAAAAGACATTAGGTGAATTTCAATTTGTCCCGAATGATGTTGAATTGGATGAGAAGCAAAGCTTCCTGCTCATCACCGGGCCTAACATGGGGGGCAAATCGACCTACATGAGGCAAACGGCGCTGATCTGCCTGATGGCGCAGATCGGCTCGTTCGTGCCGGCTAAGTCAGCTGAGCTTTGCTTGATCGACCGGATCTTTACGCGCATCGGCGCGATGGATGATATTTACTCCGGCCAATCGACATTTATGGTCGAGATGACCGAAACGGCCAATATCCTCAACAACGCGACGGAGAACAGTTTAATTATTCTCGATGAAATTGGGCGGGGGACGGCGACATTTGACGGCATGTCGATCGCGGCGGCCGCGGCGGAATACATTCACTCAAAAATAAAGGCCAAGACGCTATTTGCCACGCATTACCATGAGATCACCCTTTTGGCGGACAAGCATCCCGGCATGAAGAATATCAACGTCGGGGTCAAAGAAGAGGGCGACAGCATCACTTTTCTGCACAAAATAACCGACGGGCCGGCCGACCGCTCCTACGGCATCCAGGTAGCCAAACTGGCCGGGTTGCCGGAAGAGGTTGTCAAAAGGTCAAAGGAAATATATAATACACTGGCCATGGTGGAGAATGATCTGGGAAAAACCAACATCCAACATCAAACCTCAAAACAAAAAACAATGATCAAGAAAGCGAAAAGAGGGGAACTTAAAGAGCAAGACCAGGCCAGCTTATTTTAGATCGGCCGCTTGACAGTTGAGGCGCAGAGTCGTAAAATTCGACAATTCAGAATTGTTCGAAAAAGTTTATGATAATAGTTCGACAAGCTCACTATAAAAGGAGGTGGAGATACAATGGCGGCAGTTAAAGCGTATTGCGTCAAATGCAAAAAGAAACAGGACATGAAAAATCCTAAAGAAGTGACAATGAAGAACGGTAGAAAAGCCAGCAAGGGCGAATGCCCGGATTGCGGCACCAAGATGTTCCGGATCGGCGGATAATTATTTTCTAACTAGTTAGAAAAAGGCCGCGGCTTCAAAATTGAGGTTCGCGGCCTTTTTTGTTATAATGTGTCAACGATGCCTCACCGCGGTAAATTCATTCATCTTCATACGCACACCGAATACAGCCTATTGGACGGCGCCTGCCGCCTCCCGGGCCTGATCGCCCGGGCTAAAGAACTTGGGATGCCTGCCTTGGCTGTCACCGACCACGGCAACATGTACGCGGCGGTCGACTTCTACCTCCAGGCGAAAGAAGCGGGGCTTAAGCCGATCATCGGCTGTGAGATGTACGTGGCGCCGCGCACCCGCCACGATAAAGAGACCAAGGAAGACCGCTCGCCGCACCACCTGACTTTCCTGGCCAAGAACCAGATCGGCTATAAAAATCTCTTAAAGCTGGCCTCGCTGGCCTCGATCGAGGGCTTCTATTCGCGCCCGCGCATCGACCGCGAGCTGATGGAAAAGTATAAGGACGGGCTGGTCGTCATGTCCGGCTGCGCCACCGGGGAGATCTCCCGGTACTTAATGGCGGGGAAAACGGAGCTAGCCCGCGCGTCGGCCGAATATTTTAAAGGCCTCTGGGGTGACGATTTCTATCTCGAGATCATGGACTTTAATTTGGAAGAATTCAAAGCTTTAAAGCCGATGATGATAGAGCTCTCCAAAGAAACCGGCATCAAGCTGGTGGCCTCAAACGACGTCCACTGCGTCCGCCATGAAGACGCCTATCTCCAGGACGTCCTTCTTTGCATCCAGACCAACTCGTTCATGAACGACGAAAAGCGGATGCGCTTCAGCAGCAAGGATTTTTACCTCAAGTCATATGAGGAGATGGCCGAGCGCTTTGCCGACGTGCCCGAAGCCCTCGCCGCGACGCTTGAGATCGCCGACAAATGCAATTTAGAAATAGAGACTGGCGTCCTCCACCTGCCGAATTTTGAAGTGCCGGGCGGCGAGTCGCCTGAATCTTATCTCGAAAAACTGACCTGGGACGGCATTAAAAAGAAATACGGGACTCTTTTGCCGCCCGAGATCATCGACCGGGTCAAATATGAGCTGATGACGATCGAAAAGATGAACTACGCCTCGTATTTCCTCATCGTTTCCGATTTCATCAACTGGGCCAAAGCCAACGGCATCCAGGTCGGGCCGGGCCGGGGCTCGGCGGCCGGCAGTATCGTCGCCTATGCCTTGAGCATCACCAATATCGAACCGCTCAAATATGGCCTGATCTTTGAGCGCTTCCTGAACCTCGAGCGAATCTCCATGCCCGATATCGACGTCGATTTCTGCTTCGAGCGGCGTGGCGAAGTCATCGAATACGTGACAAAAAAATACGGCATCGACCACGTGGCACAGATCATCACCTTTGGAACAATGGCGGCCCGGGGCGCGATCCGCGATGTCGGGCGGGTGCTGCAGGTCCCGCTGTCCGAAGTCGACAAGATCGCGAAGCTCGTCCCCTTTGGCCCTGATGTGACGCTGGCCACGGCCATGAAGAGCGTCAAAGAATTAAAGGCGCTTTACGATAATGATGAGCGGATCAAAAAGCTCCTGGATACCGCCCGGCAGATCGAGGGGGCGGTGCGCCACGCTTCTGTCCACGCGGCCGGCGTTGTTATTTCTCAAGCGCCGGTCGTGGAATACTCGCCGCTGCAGCAGTTGGATGAAAACGTCCTGGTCACCCAATACACGATGGAAGATCTGGAAAAGATCGGCCTGCTCAAGATGGATTTCCTGGGCCTGCGCAACCTGACGATGATCGCGCACGCGGTCGAAATACTTAAAAAGAACAAGGGGATAGAGCTCGATATTCATAACCTGCCGATGAACGATATGAATACTTACAACCTGCTCTCAGCCGGCGAGGCGATCGGCGTCTTCCAGCTTGAGAGCCGCGGCATGCGCGCCCTGATCAAGGACCTGCGCCCGTCGACATTTGAAGATGTTATCGCCCTTCTGGCGCTCTACAGGCCGGGGCCCCTGGAGAGCGGCATGGTCGAGGACTACGTCAAGCGCAAGCAAAGAAAGGTCCCGATCAAGTACGAACTGCCCGAGCTGCAGCCGATCCTGCGCGAGACCTACGGCGTCATTCTCTACCAGGAGCAGGTCATGGAGATCGCCTCTAAGATCGCCGGATTTTCCATGGGCCAGGCCGACATCCTGCGCGCCGCCATGGGCAAGAAAAAAGTCAAAGAGATGGAGAAGCAGAAAGAATACTTTATCGAGGGGGCGGTCAAGCGGGGCGTTTCAAAGCATAAAGCGACCGAGCTCTTTAACCTCTGCGCCAAGTTCGCCGGCTATGGCTTTAACAAATCGCACTCAACCTCCTACGCGTTCATCTCATACCAGACGGCTTATCTCAAAGCCAATCATCCGGCCGAGTTCATGGCCGCACTTTTGACTTCGGTCATGGGCAACACCGACAAGGTCCGCCTGTATCTGGCCGAAGCCAAGAAGATGGGGCTCAAGATCCTGCCGCCCGACGTCAACGAGAGCGATAGGAATTTTACTTCGACCAAAGACGGGATCAGGTTCGGCCTGACGGCGATCAAGAACGTCGGCATCGCGGCCATCGATTCGATCATTAACGTCAAATCGGCAGACGGGCCCTATAAATCTTTTGACGATTTCTACCGCCGGGTCGACCAGCGCACCGTCAATAAAAAGGTCCTGGAGAGCCTGATCAAGGCGGGCGCGTTCGATTCGTTCGAGCGGGGCAGGGCTTTTCTGCTGGCCAACTACGAAAAACTGATGGGGAGCATCAATGCCGATCTGAAGGAGCGGGCGAACGGGCAAGAAATGCTTTTTCAGATCGAGTCACGAGTCACGAGTCCTATGTCGCGAGTCGAAAAGACAACGGAAGTCGCGGAGTTCACGCCGGACCAGCTTTTGAGAATGGAAAAAGAACTGCTCGGCCTCTATATTTCTTCGCACCCGCTGGAGCGGCTCAAAGAATCGCTCGAGGCCCAGACGACCGTTAGCGTCGCCGACATCGCCGAGATGAACGAGGGCGACCCGGTCAAGGTCGGCGGCCTGCTCTCCGACTGCAAGCGCATCGTGACCAAGCGCGGTGATATGATGCTCCTGGCGAACCTCGAAGACCTGACCGCCAGCATCCCGCTGGTCATTTTCCCCAAGGCCTACGAGAAATGCGCGCCGTTCTTAAACGACGACGAGGCGGTCATTATCAAAGGCAAGCTTAACCGCGATTTCCGCACCGAAGAGCTCAACGTCCAGGCCGAATCGGTCGATCCGCTGACGGAGCTCGAAAAGGTCCGCTCGCTGCATGTCGAATTTGTCGATATAAAAGATAAAGAGGTCCTGCCGATGATGAAAGACGTCCTGGCCCTCCATCGCGGCACCGACCCTGTCTTTGTCCGCATGGACGGCAAGAGCGTCGAGCTCAACAAGAACTTCTGGGTCGAGATCAATCCCGATCTCGTCGAGCAGTTAGAAAAGCTGTTAGGTGACGGTGCGGTCAATGTCGAGTTTAAGGTCCTGAAGAAAGTCAATGCCGAAGATTTGATGCGGGCGCAATTATAGGGGATTAGGGAATTGGGAGATTGGGATTTGGGGATTAGGTGATTTGGGAATTGGGTATTGTTTAATCCCAATATCCTAATATCCCAATCTCCAAATCCTAATTACCTAATTCCCAGATATCCAAAAAAGGGGGCAAAAAATGAATCTAGATAAATTGAAGTTTAATTCTGACGGACTGATCCCGGTAATCGCACAGGACCACAAGGATGGGACCGTATTAATGCTGGCCTATATGAACAAGGAATCGCTGCAGAAAACGCTGGAGATGAAAGAGATGGTTTACTGGTCAAGATCGAGGAAAGTCCTTTGGCACAAGGGCGACACTTCCGGCCACATACAGAAAGTGAAAGAGCTATATTACGACTGCGACGCCGATGCGATCTTAGCGAAGATCGAGCAGGTCGGCGATTGCGCCTGCCATACGGGGAATCGGAGTTGTTTCTTTAATAAGCTGGGGTAGGGATCAAGGCATCGAGGCATCAAGGGAACAAGTAAATGAACGCAGATAAGATCGTTATAAAAGGCGCACGGGAGCATAACCTCAAGAATATCAATCTTGAGCTGCCGCGCGGCAAATTCATCGTTTTTACCGGCCTCTCCGGCTCGGGTAAATCGTCACTGGCTTTTGATACGATCTATGCCGAAGGGCAGAGGCGCTATGTCGAATCGCTCTCGGCCTACGCCCGCCAGTTCCTCGAGCAGATGCAAAAGCCCGACGTCGATTACATCGAAGGTCTCTCGCCCGCCATCTCGATCGACCAAAAAGCGCCGCCGAGGAACCCCCGCTCAACCGTCGGCACCGTCACCGAGATATACGATTATTTAAGATTGTTATACGCCAATGTCGGCGGTCCGCACTGCCCCAAATGCGATCGCAAGATCGAGCGCCAGACCGTCCAGCAGATCGTTGACCAGATCGTTAAACTGCCTGAAGGGGTGCTCGTTAATATACTCTCGCCGGTCATCCGAGGCAAAAAGGGCGAATACAAAGAAATGTTTGCCGATATCGCCAAAGACGGTTTCCTGCGCGTGCGGGTCGATAAAAAGATCCGCGAGATCGCCGATGTGCCGGCGATCAACAAGAAGACCCGGCATAACGTGGAGATCGTGATCGACCGGTTAACGCTTAAAGATTCAAACAAAAAGCGCCTGGCCGAATCGGTCGAGACGGCGCTCAAGTATGGCAACGGCCTGGTCATCGTCAATCACGGCTTGAAAGAAGAGATCTATTCTGAAAAGTTCTCCTGTCCGACCTGCGGCATCTCGCTTGACGAGATCACACCGCGCATCTTCTCGTTCAACACACCTTACGGGGCCTGTCCGGTCTGCGATGGGCTGGGGGACAAGCTCGAGTTCGATCCCGACCTGATCATCCCCGATAAGAACCTGGCAATTGCCGAAGGCGCGATCGTTCCCTGGGGAGAGGCCGCCTCGTATTACATGGCCAAGCTCCGCTCCGTCGGCGAGCAATACGGGTTTGACCTCAATACTCCATTTAAGAAATTGAACAAAGAACAGCAAAACGTCGTCCTCTACGGCAGCAAAAAACCGATCACGTTCAAATACGAAATGACGCGCGGCTACTGGGAGCACGAGGGTGAATTCGAAGGTGTACTGAACAACCTCAAACGCCGCTATTACGAAACAAAATCAGAGAATGTCCGCTTCTATCTCTATCGCTACATGAGCTCCGTCCCGTGCTCGGCCTGCCACGGCCAGCGCCTGCGGCCGGAAAGTTTAGCGGTCAAGATCTCCGGCCGATCGATCGCCGATGTTTCCGCCTTGCCGATCAAGAAGGTTTTCGAGTTTCTCGACGGGCTCAAATTAACTGAACGGGAAACGCACATCGCCAAACAGATAATCAAGGAACTGCGCTCGCGGCTCAAATTCCTGCTCGATGTCGGCCTCGATTACCTGACGCTTGACCGCCAATCGGCCTCGCTCTCCGGCGGGGAGGCCCAGCGCACTCGGCTGGCCACGCAGGTTGGCTCGGGCCTGGTCGGCGTCCTCTACATCCTCGACGAGCCGTCGATCGGCCTGCACCAGCGCGACAACAAGCGCCTGATCGAAACGCTCTTCCGCCTGCGCGACCTCGGCAACACGATCATCGTCGTTGAGCACGACGAGGAAACGATGCGCGCCGCCGACCATCTGGTCGATATCGGGCCCGGTGCCGGGCGCCACGGCGGCCGGATCATCGCCGAGGGGGCGCTAAGCAATATTCTTTCGTCACCCGAATCTTTGACCGGAAAATACCTGTCGGGCAAAATGAAGATCGCCATCCCGTCCGAACGCCAAAAAGGCAGCGGCAATTTCCTAACGATCAAAGGGGCAAAGTTCCACAATTTAAAGAATATCGACGTTTCTTTCCCGCTCGGCGTCTTTACCGCGATCACCGGGGTGTCGGGCTCGGGGAAAAGCTCGCTCATCAATGATATTTTATTCAAGGCGCTCTCAAAGCAATTTTACCGCTCGATCGAAAAAGCCGGCACTCACGAGCGGATCGACGGCATCGAGCACATCGATAAAGTCGTGATCATCGACCAAACACCGATCGGCCGCACGCCGCGCTCGAACCCCGCGACCTACACCGGTGTCTTTGACCACATCCGCGATCTTTTCTCGCTGACGCAGGAATCGCGCCTGCGCGGCTATAAGCTTGGCCGCTTCTCTTTCAACGTCAAGGGCGGCCGCTGTGAAACCTGCCACGGCGACGGCCTCGTCAAGATCGAGATGCACTTTCTCCCCGACGTTTACGTCCCGTGCGACACCTGCAAAGGAGCGCGTTATAACCGCGAGACGCTCGAAGTTTATTATAAAGGCAAGAATATCTCTGATATCCTGCAGATGACGGTGGATGAAGCGCTCGAGTTCTTCCAGAACATCCCGCAGATCAACCGCAAACTCCAGTCGCTGGTCGATGTCGGCCTCGGCTAC
>JAGVQF010000059.1 GCA_020051815.1 Candidatus Saganbacteria bacterium
CATGCAAGATTTGAACAAATGCAACTATTTAGACCGTGAGGGGCGGGGCACTACAGACCAAGATACCCCACCGCTTGCGGTGGGGAGTTAGGTCATTTAATTCCCCATACTTCAGTATGGGGATACATATATTTTTTGTTAGGCCTAAAAGAAGATCAGGTAGAGCATCAGGAATGAGATAATTGTAAAACTGCCGATCGTCAGCCAGGCGATCACGTTTTCCAGCGGGCTGTTGACATGGGCCCCCATCGTTTTCCTGTCGTTGATCAGCCGGAGCATGACGAAAAAGATGAACGGCAGGATCATGGTGTTGAGCGCCTGCGAGGCGGTCAGGATAAAGATCATGGGAAGATTCGGGATCAGGACCAGGAGCGTCGAGGAAAAAACGCAGAAACCGATGATCGAATAAAAAAGCGGCGCTTGTTTAAAAGAGGCGTTGACCTTGCGCTCGGTACCCAGCACCTCCGAGATCGCGTAAGCGGTCCCCAAAGAAATGACACAGACCCCCAGCAAAGAAGCGTTAAGCAGTCCCCAGGCGAATAAGTGCTTGGCAAATTCGCCGAGCAAGGGGCCCAGCGCCTGCGCCGCGTCCATGGCGTTCTCGATCCTGATCCCTTTGACAAAAAGGGTCGCCGCGCAGGATATGATAATGAAGTATGCGACAAGATCGGTCCAGAACGCGCCGAAGGCGACATCGAGGCGCGCGCTCCGGATATTTTTTTTGCCGACCCCCTTGTCGACAAAGTACGACTGGACAAAGAACTGGCCCCAGACGGTCAGGGTCGTGCCGATCAGGGCGGTGGCGGTAAAGATAAATTCCCGGTTCATGGGCAGCGTTGGGACAAAGCTGCCATGCAGCATGGCGGGGATATCCGGCCGGGCGATAAAGCCATTGATGATGTAACAGAAGAACAGGATGCAGGATGTGAGAAAAATATTCTGGACAAAGTTAAAACTGCCGCGCAGGATGACGGTCCAGACGATGACGGCAAAGATGGGCACAAAGATCAGGCGCGGGATATGATAGATATCGGCCACCAAGGCGATGCCGGCGACGTCGGCCAGGATATTCGAATAGTTGGCGATAAAGACCAGCCCGATCAAAAGGATCGAAAAGCGCAGGCCGAACTTCTCCCGGATCAGGTCGCCCAGGCCTTTGCCGGTCACAACCCCCAGGCGCATCCCCATCTCCTGGGTGACATAGAGCATAAAGGTGATAAGGATGAGGATCCAGAGCATCTGGTAGCCAAAATGCGCGCCGGCCACCGAATAGGTCGCCACGCCGCCCGCGTCGTTATCGGCGGTGCCGGTGATGATACCGGGGCCGACGACCGAGAAAAAGATAACGGCGCGCAGCATCCAATAATTCAAACTGCGGCTGGCGAACCATTTTTTTATCGGCATATTATCCCAGCATCTGCCTTTTTCGTTTTGAGGTCGGCGGCAGGATCAGGTCCATCACGTCGTCAACGGTGACAATGCCCAGTATCTTATTTTCGGGATCGACGACCGGCACGGCCAGCAGGTTATATTTTGAGATGACGTCGGCCACTTCTTTCTGGTTCATTTCGGGCCGGACGGTGATAAAATCGGTGAGCATGATCTCGGAGATCGGCTTCTCCGGCGGCATAATGATCATTTTTCTCATCGAGAGGATGCCGACCAGGCGCCCAGATTCGTCAACCACGTATAAATAATAGATCGTCTCCGCTTCCGGCGCCGTCTCCCGCAGATAGTTGATCACCTGCTCGACGGTCATGTTCTGCTGCAGCGCGATAAACTCCGTGGTCATCAAACCGCCCGCCGTCTCGTCGCGGTGCTTGAGCAGTTTTCTGATCTCGGCCGACTTGCGCGGCCGCATCAGGCGCAACAGTTCCTCGGCTTTTTCGACCGGCACATCGCCGATGATGTCGGCCGCTTCGTCGATCGGCATTTTCTCGAGGACACCAAGCGACTTTTTGGTGTCGAGCGTCGAGATCAGGACCGCCCCGATCATCGGCTCCAGCTCATGGAGCGCTTCGGCCGCGGTCTTTTCGGACAAAGCGGAAAAGATGGCGGTCTTTTGTTCGGCCTGCACCTGCGAGATTATCTGCGCGACGTCGGCCGGATGCAGATTGCTGATCGATCTGGTCGGGATCGCTATCTTGCCGCCGGAGAGGTCCTGGACATGGTCCCAGCCGATCAGCTGTTCGGGGATACTTTTTCCAAACCTACCTACCAACCAACTTGCCAACTTTTCCATCCCCAACCGCCGGAGCATCCCTTTCACGCCGACATCAGCCGCGATCAGGCGGACATCCTGGTCGACTTTGGCCAATTGCAGATCGTTGACGCGGATAACGCGCGCGCCGTCAAGATCGACGACCTGCTGGTCCATGACATCGCGCGACAGCAGTACCTCACCCTCACGCAGGGAAGTTAAAGGCACGCGGTCTTTGGTCGTCCGGGTGGAGACGAACTGCCGGCCGATCAGGTCGATCTCCCCGATCAGGAGGACTTTGTCCTCTTTTTTCTCTTCACCGGTCGTGATCAGGAGCCCGGTCACCCGGGGAAAACTCTCGCCCAGCGTGATGATTATATCTTTGACGCGGCCGATATTTTCCTGCACCCGGTCGACGACCGGGCCGCCGAAAAGCTCCGACGCGAACATTTCTGAAAAAAGGACCATGATAAGTTATTCTAACCCGATAAAGAGGAGAAAACAACCCGCCAAAATTCAACCGGTAATGTAGTATTTACCGGGCAGCTGGCGGACAACCTTCCTGATCTCCAGCATCATTAATAATGAAGACACTTGTTGGACCGGCAGGCCGGTTTCAGCCGCGATAACATCAAGGTGTTTTGGCTCTTGGTTAAGCGCGTTAAATATTTTTTCTTCTTCCGGCAATAAATTGGCTGGCTTGTAGGTTCGTTTGTTTGTTGGTTGGTCTGTTTGTGATTTTGGATTTGTTTTGAGGTTTGAGGTTTGAAGTTGGATGTTTAATTCCTCGAGAACGTCTTGCACATTTTCGACGAGCTTGGCTCCTTGCTTGATCAGCCAATGCGGTCCTTTGGACTGTTCAAGCTCAACGTTCCCCGGCACGGCAAAAACTTCCCGCCCCTGTTCAAGCGCCTGCTTGGCCGTGATCATGGCGCCGCTGTCGTAATGGCCTTCAACGACAATGACGCCGAGAGATAGCCCGGAAATTATCCTGTTGCGCCGAGGAAAGTTCCCTTTTTCACTTTTCGTGCCAATAGGAAATTCGGAAACAAGAGCGCCCGATCTTTCAATTTGCGCGGCTAGATCTTTGTTTTGATAAGGATAAACAATATCGATGCCGCTGCCCATGGCGGCTATGGTCCTGCCCTGCGCGTCGATCGCTCCTTGATGGGCCGAAGTATCGATCCCGGCCGCCAGGCCGGAAATAATAGTGATGCCCAATAAAGCCAATTCTTCAGCCAGTTTCCTCGCCATTTCCAAGCCATAACGCGAAGCCCTTCGGGTGCCAACGATCCCGATGGCCTTAATATCTGAAGGCAATATCCCGCCCTTGACGTATAAAACCGGCGGCGGATCGTATATATTTTTCAAGTTCTTGGGATAATCGTCGTCTTCCAGTGTTAGAACTTTAACGTTCTTTTTTTCAACTTCGGCAAGCTCCGCTTCAAAGTTAGCCCGATCACGATTCTCAAGGAAGGATTTGGCCGCTGGCTTACTGATATCCTCGACCTCGCAAATGCTTCTGGGACTCGCTTTCCATGCCTCTTCAAGCGTCCCGAATTTATCCCATAATTTCTTGATTGTTACCGGCCCGACGTTCGGTATCTTATTTATCGCCAACCAGTATTTTATTTTATTTTTATCCATCCCCACAAAGTAATTATAACACGCGAGCCGTTGTGATATAATTCCGGCAGTGCGACAGCGGCCAAAAATATTATTTATTTTTCTTATTATATTATGTAAGGCCCTGCTGTCTTCCGCCGCTTATTCAGAGTACAAGATCACGCCCCGCTTTACGAATATCGGCGCGGCAACAGGCGTCTCCGCCTCCTACAACCTGCGCGGCCTCGGCCGGGTTATTTATCTCCGGGTCATCAGCGGGCCAAATTTTATCATCGGCGAAGGCTTTCTCAAAAGCGTTTATTTCGCGCCGACCGTCTTCGCGCCCCTTGTCACCGGCATTTCGCCGAGCACGGGGCAAAACACCGGCACGGTCGCAATCACGGACCTCGCCGGCGCCAATTTCCAGTCCGGCGCCACGGTTAAACTCTCAAAAAGCGGCCAAGCCGACATTAGCGCAACAGGCATTACGGTCGTCAGCGCCGGCAAGATCACCTGCGCCTTCGACCTGACCGGGGCGGCGGCCGGCCTCTGGGATATCACTGTCACCAATGCCGACGGGCGCTCCGGCGTTCTGCCTTCGGCTTTCACGATCAGTCAACCCGCGCCCACCGTCAGCAGTGTTATCCCGGCCAAGGCGACCAACACTGAATCGACAGTGGCGATCCGGCTGGCCGGCGAAAATTTTCTGTCTGACGCCACGATCACCCTTTCCAAGATCGGCGAGAGCGATATCGCCGGCACATCGGTATCGATCATCTCCCGCACCTCGGCCAGCTGCAACCTGAATATTTTAGATAAGACGCCCGGCGCCTGGGATGTCAATTTGACCAACAGCGACGGCCAAAAAGGGACGCTGGCCTTGGCCTTTAAGATCGAGGCGCCGGAGATTACCATCACCAAACCGGTCGAGTTCGAGGTCCTGCCCAATCCCGATATCCCTTCCGTCAAAATGACCAGCATTAAATATGAGCTAAGCAAGGATGCAAACGTCACGATTGACATATATAATATGTACGGCGAAAAGATCTGGTCGACGACGGTGGCGGCGGGCACGACCGGCGGCCAGGTCGGCGAGAACCAGGCCATCTGGAACGGCCTGACCTCGTTTAAAACGATCGCCAGCGCCGGCGTCTATATCGTCTTTATTTACGGCAATTCTAACGGGGAAACAAAATTGTTAAGCAAACAGAAGATAGGGATCGTTAAATGAAAAAAGCAAACCTCAAACAGCCCTCACCCGCTGTCACTAACCGTCCTCCCTCTCCCAGAGGGAGAGGGGTAATACAAAAATGCCTTTCCTTCTCCCTCTGGGAGAAGGGGGTAGGTTCAAAGTTAGCGGATGAGGGCAGTTTAAGACTTTTCTTTTTGTTTTTATTCGGATTATTTATTTTCGCTTCTCCATCTTCAGCCGCGATCATCGGCACGACCGGCGACTCGACGATCGTCGGCGGCGGCGCGCGGCCACTGGGGATGGGCAAAGCTTTCACCGCGGTGGTCGAGGATGCCGACGCCCCGTTCATCAATCCGGCCGGGCTGGCCGGCA
>JAGVQF010000077.1 GCA_020051815.1 Candidatus Saganbacteria bacterium
GATAGCTTAAGATCATCATCTTGGCTCTTTTAGCGGTCTCCGGGTCGATGGCCTTGAGGTCCGGCAGATAACCCCGCTGTTCGGTCGTCGGCAAAACGACCGGCTCGCCGCCGGCCAGGATCGTGCCGCGGAAGTGGGCGGGGTAGGCCGGCATCGGGACCAGCGTAGTGTCGCCCGGGTTAATGAAGGCGAAAGTAAAATGGACGACCCCCTCTTTGGAGCCGATCAGGGTTACGACCTCGTGTTCCGGATCGATCGAGATCCCGTATTGCCTCCGGCACCAGCCGCTGACCGCGTTCTTGAATTCCGGCGCCCCTTCAAACGATGGGTACCGATGGTTCTCGGGGTTCCCGAGTGAATCGATCAGCGCTTTATTGATCTCGGCCGGCGGCGGGATGTCGGGGTTCCCCATGCCAAGGTCGATCAGGTCGGCGCCCTTGGCCTGTTGCTGCGCCTTGATCTTGTCGAGCTGGGCGAAAACGTAGATCGGCAGCTTTAATAACCGGTCCGACTGGGTAAATTTCATTTAATTAACTCCCCTGCGTGATAAGAACTTCGGACAAAAGGTCCGGCCGCCACGTGCCGAAAACCGAGTTTTTTTCCTATCTCTCGGTAATCTTCAAACTCGGCCGGTTCGACAAATCTCTCCGGCTGAAGGTGCGATCTTGACGGGGGAAGATACTGCCCGATCGTGACGATGTCGCAAGCCGCGCTTTTCAGGTCGCAAAGCACGGCCACGACCTCTTCCTTTGTCTCTCCTAATCCTACCATAAAACCGCTTTTCGTGTAAATCTGGCCATCGAGCGCCTTGGCCGAGCGCAGGAGGTTGAGCGACCGCTCATAATTCGCCTGCGGCCGAACGGCCGGATAAAGACGCGGGACAGTTTCAATGTTGTGATTAAGAACGTAAGGGTTAGCGGCCAGTACGGTTCGCAGGGCTTTTTCGTCCCCATTAAAATCCGGAATTAATACCTCAATTTGACATTTGTCATTGGTCATTTGACATTCACGGATGACCTTGGCGAAATGTGCGGCCCCGCCGTCCGCCAGATCATCCCGAGTTACCGATGTGATCACAACGTAATTGAGGCCGAGTTTTTTGACCGCTTCCGCGACCCGTTGAGGTTCGTCCGGGTCGGGCGGCAGCGGGGTTCCTTTGCCGACACCGCAAAAAGCGCAATTCCTTGAGCAGACATCGCCCAGGATGATAAAAGTGCAGGTCTTTTGCGAGAAGCACTCGCCGATATTGGGACAGCTGGCTGCTTCGCAGACCGTGTGGAGAGAGGCGTCGCCGAGCAGGGTCCTGATCTGCCTGATATTGGCCTGTTTCGGGGTGCGCTTAATGAGGAAGGCGGGGAGGGACATCCTTAAAGTTTACCGGAAAGCAGTTTCTCCATCCGCTCGTGGTTGACCGCGTGGATCATTGCCTCGGTACGGCTGATCAGCCGTTTTTCATAAAGGGCGTAGAGCGAGGCGTCCATCGTCGTCATCTGATACTGGCCGCCCAGCTCGATCATCGAATAGATATCCTGCGTTGAGCCCTTTCTGATGATATTGCGGATGGCGGGGGTCGCCGCCAGTATCTCGTAGGCGCCGACGAGGCCCGAGCCGTCGGTTTTGGCGATCAATTGCTGTGAGACTATCCCGCCCAGCGTCATCGAGAGCTGTGTGCGCACCTGGCCCTGCTGGTGGGGCGGAAAAACGTCGATGATGCGGTCGATCGACTGGACGGCGTCCTGCGTGTGCAGTGTCGAGATGACCAAGTGGCCCGTTTCGGCCGCGGTGATCGCCATCTGGATCGATTCGAGGTCGCGCATCTCGCCGACCAGGATGACGTCGGGGATCTGGCGCAGGACACGCTTCAGAGCCTCGCCGAAAGAATCGGTGTCAAAACCGACCTCGCGCTGTTCGATCAGGGCGAGCTTGGGCGAATGGACAAATTCGATCGGATCTTCGATGGTGATGATGTGGCAGGCGCGGGTCGCGTTGATCTGGTTGATCATGGCCGCCTGGGTCGTCGATTTGCCGCAGCCGGTCGGCCCGGTGACGAGGACCAGCCCCCGGTCCAGATTGGTAAAATCCTTGACGATGGGCGGCAACTTGAGATCCTCGAGGGAGGGTATCTCTTTGGGCACGCGCCGGATCGAGGCCCCCATCGAGCCCATCTGATAATGGAGATTAACGCGGTAGCGGCTGGTCTCGTCCTCATATGAGGTGTCAAGCTCCTTAGTCTTTTTAAACTCGGCCATCTCCTCTTTGCTGATGATTGGCGTGATGAGGGCTTCGACCTCATCGGGTGAGAGGACGCGGTCCTCGATCTTGATGATGGAGTTGTTGATGCGCAGGTAAGGGAAATTTTTGCCAGCCAGGAGCAGATCGGAGCCCTTTGATTTATTCAGTTGGGCGAGCAGGTTTTTAATTTCCATTTTTTGACTTCACCTTGCGGCTACTATATAATTTATTCATCTCAAAGTCAAGGCAGTCACAAAGGGAAAATGATCTATTACTGGTTTATGCTTGGCCTCGTTGTCGGCAGTTTTTTAAACGTCTGTATCTATCGCCTGCCCCGCGAAAAATCGATAATCTGGCCGTCATCGCACTGCCCGGAGTGCGGCCGCGGCCTCTCGCCGCTCGAGCTTATCCCCGTCGTCAGCTATTTGCTCCTGCGCGGCCGCTGCCGCCACTGCGGCCAAAAGATCGCCTGGCGCTATCCGCTGGTCGAGCTCCTGGCTGGGGCGGGCTTTGCGGCCGTCTTTGTCCTGTCGCGGGGCGAGCTTTTGCCCCTGATCGCCCTGTCGATCTTTTTCTCCGTCCTCGTCGTTATTTTTTCATCGATCTCGAGCACTCCGTTATCCCTGACAACGCGAGCTACCTGGGTATTGCCTCGGGCCTGCTCTATAATTTTTTGCTCGGCTGGCCGGCTTTTCTATCGGCTCTTGGCGGAGCGTTCATCGGGTATCTTCTGCTTTATCTGATCAGTTGGGGCGGCCGCCTCTATTATAAAAAAGAGGTTTTGGGCGACGGCGATCTTTATCTGGCCGCCCTGCTGGGAGCGTGGCTGGGGTGGAGCGGGGCGCTGACCGCGATCTTTCTTTCTTATTTCGTGGCCGCCGCCATATTGTCCGTCCTGCTCATCCTGCGTAAGGTTAAGGCCGGGCAGTACGTTCCCTTTGGCCCGGCGCTCGCCGCCGGCGGCCTCATCACTCTCTTTTGCGGCCCCCAGCTCATCGCCTGGTATGTCGGGAGGTTCTGGCTGTGAAGCGCCTTGGCTGGCTCGTTTTTATCCTGCTCGTCGTTTACTTTATTTTTCTTATCCGGCAGGATATAATTGACAACCTCGATCTAAAGGGCAGCCGCGAGAAAATGTCAAAGGCGCTCGAGGCGGAAGAAACCTCGGCCGCCGTCCTGAACAAGCGTCTGGCCCGCATTAAAAGCGACGAGATGATCGAAGAACTGGCCAGGACCCGGCTCGGGCTGGTCAAAAAAGGCGAAACAGCGTATAAGGTGGTGAAATAGTTTTTGTCAATTGATGTTGGTTCAGAAATAGAAGGCAAAGTCACCGGCATAACCAAGTTCGGGGCTTTTATGGAATTGCCGGAAGGCAAGGTCGGCCTCGTGCACATTTCGCAGGTCGCCGACAACTACGTGAC
>JAGVQF010000150.1 GCA_020051815.1 Candidatus Saganbacteria bacterium
GAGATGCGGATGATTTCGCGCACCTTGTCGACCGACATGCGGGCGCGCTGGGCGATCTCTTTTTCCGTCGGCTTGTGGCCGAGCTGCTGCAGCAAAATTCTTGAGGTCTTGCGCAGGCGGTTGATCGTCTCGATCATGTGCACCGGGATACGGATGGTGCGCGCCTGGTCGGCGATGGCGCGGGTGATCGCCTGGCGGATCCACCAGGTGGCGTAGGTCGAGAATTTATAGCCCTTGCGGTAGTCGAACTTTTCGACCGCGCGGATCAGGCCAAGGTTGCCTTCCTGGACGAGATCGAGAAAGAGCATGCCGCGGCCGGTGTATTTTTTGGCGATACTGACGACGAGGCGCAGGTTGGAATTGACCAGCTTGTGCTTGGCCCGCATATCTTCGGCCTTGACCCGCTTGGCGAGGACTATCTCCTCTTCCGAGGTCAGGAGCGGGAACTTGCCGATCTCGCGCAGGTACATGCGCACGGTGTCGTCCACGCCGATCCCCTTCATCTCGGCCAGCTCCTGATGGAGCTCGCCTTCCTTCGGCGGGGCCTCTTCCTTGCCCTTCTTTTCCGCCAGCTCGATGCCGAGGCCCAGGAGCTGTTCTATCTCATCGAGATTATTCTCGGGTTTCGGATAGACGGAGAGGATCTCCTCCGGCGTCAAAAACCCCTTGCGGGTCGCGGTCGCCCGCAGTATTTCCATTTCATCTCTTTTACCAAACATGCAATCCCCTCCAAATTGTTATCGGACGCTTAACTAATAAATTTCATTCTTTAAGGCCGAAATAAGCTCGGCGCTTTTTTCGGCGTCGTGGCCCTGTTCAGCCTCGCGCAGGGCCGTCTTGAGCGCGGCGATGCGGCTTTTTGAGCTCTCGCTTTTGACGACGGCAATGCAGTCGCGCAAGAGATCGGCCGGCATCTCAAGGTTTTCGCTCAAGATCGCGCTGGTCAAATAATTCCTGGCGGCTTCGTCGGCGAGTTTTTCCAAAACCTGGTGGGCGATGTCCCCGCCAGCCAGATCTTGCGCAAACATGATCGCCGCTATTTTTCTCGCCTCGGTGCCGGTAAAGTCTTCGGCTGACAGTTCCCCTTTCAGGGCGGCTAAGGTCCCCTCGGTCTCCGCGGCCAGCGCGATCAGCTTCTTTTCGGCCGCCTCAAGGCGGGAGCCCGGTTTTTCCGTGACGCGCCGCAGGTCTTTGCTCTCCCGGCTGTAATAGCCCTGCCGTTTGATCTCGGCCGAGAGCGTCTCCGGCTCGATCTTCAGGAGGCCGGCGGCCAGGGCGGCATATTCTTTTTGCGCATAAGCGTCTGGCTCGGCTGCCAAGAGTTTCGCCGTCTCGCGCAGGGCCTGCGAGCGCGCCTCGATCTCGCCGAGGTTGAATTTCTTCAGCAGGCGGCGGATCTTGAACTCCAGATAGGGCAGGGCTTGAAGGGTCGCGGCTTTGAAAGCGACGGCTCCGTCATTTCTTATCAGTTCATCGGGGTCTTTGGCCCCGGTGAAACTCACGACCTTCACTTTCATCGCCTGGCTGCGGATGATCTCGGCGGAGCGCTCGGCGGCGGCAACGCCCGCGGCATCGGCATCAAAGGCTAACACAATTGTATCGGTGTAGCGTGCCATCAACTTGCATTGCGCGATCGTGAGCGCGGTGCCCAGCGGCGCGGCGACGTTGGCAAAACCGGCCTGGCTGGACGAAACAACGTCGAGATTGCCCTCGACCAGGATCACGGCCTTATTCTTTTTGATCTCATCTTTGGCGAGATTGAGCCCGAAGATCGTGTCGCCCTTGCGATAGATCGGCGTGTCGGGCGAGTTGAGATACTTCGGCTCGGAATTATCGAGCGAGCGGCCGCTGAAAGCGATGACCCGGCCGCGCACGTCAAGCACGGGGAACATCAGCCGGTTGCGGAAGCGGTCGTAAAAGCCGTCTTTACCCTCGCGCGGCAGGGTCAGCCCGGCGCGCTCGATCAGCTCGGGCGAAACCCCGCGGCCGATCAGGTGTTTAAAAAGATCGTCCCAGTTGGCCGAAGCGTAACCCAGGCCGAAGTGCTTTGATGCCTCCGCGCCAATTTTTCTCTGCTCGAGATAGTCGCGGGCCGGCTGGCCGTTTTCGGCTTCGAGATTGCTGCGAAAGAATTTGGCCGCCAGCAGCATAACGGAATAGAGCTTGTCTTTTTCCGAGCTTGTAATGGAGGCGGCCGACGGTTTGCCGACGGAGAGGCCGAGCTTGCCGCCCAGCTCCGCCACCGCCTCGGCGAAGCCGATATCCTCGATCTTCATCAGGAAAGCGAAAATATTGCCCCCCTCGCCGCAGCCGAAACAGTGGAAGAGCTGTTTTTCCGGCGAGACGGTAAAGGAGGCGGTCTTTTCCGAGTGAAAAGGGCAGAGCCCCAGGTAATTGCGGCCGCGTTTCTTGAGCGCGACATATTCGGAAACGACCGCGACGATATCCGATCTATTTCTTATATCTTCTATAGTTTCTTTTGGAATCATTGAGATACTACTTCCCCTGTCGCCACTCGTTGGGCACAAAAAGCTCTTCAAACTTGGTGATGGCGTAGCGGTCGGTCATGCCGGCGATAAAATCGACCGTGTGCTGGAGCTGGTCTTCTTCTTTTATCCCGTTTTGGAAAGCCGCGTCATAATGATAGTGGCGAAAGAGCGCCTTCAGGAGCTCCGGCACCTTGGCCTCTTCATGTTTGGCCGCCGGATTGGTGTAAACATTCTTATACATAAAGTCGTAGAGGCCGTCGAC
>JAGVQF010000192.1 GCA_020051815.1 Candidatus Saganbacteria bacterium
CCAGCGCGAGTTCGAATCTCGCCTCCTCCGTTTTATTTTCGCTTTTCGCATTGTTTAACCGGAATAACTTTGTTATAATTCACCAAGCGATGAAGAAGAATGTCCTGGTCCTGAATTCAACTCATCTGCCGATCAATATCACCAGCTGGAAGCGCGCGATGCTCTTGCTCTATAAAGGCAAGGCAACTGGGGTTAAATATAACGGCTGTATGATCAACGGGCAGTTTCGCCTGCCGGAGATCATTCAATTATTGAGCTATGTGCCTGTCCCATATACCGATGTCGTCCTGTCGAGAAAGAATCTGTTTTTGCGGGACAATCACACTTGCCAGTATTGCGGACGGACGCACGCGACCCTGACGATCGATCATATAATGCCTAGGTCGCGGGGTGGGGAAGACTGCTGGTCGAACATGGTCGTCTGCTGCGCGCGCTGTAACTGCAAAAAAGGGGATCGGACGCTCGATGAGGCGGGGATGAGATTGAAAGGGTCGCCGTATCGCCCTTCATCAACGCTTTATTTGCACATGACCCGGATGTCCGGGGTGCCGGAGAGCTGGCATGATCATTTCTTTAAAGTCAATTAGCCGGCAAGGGCCCGTAGCGTAGTCTGGTTTAACGCGCCTGCCTGTCACGCAGGAGACCGAGGGTTCAAATCCCTTCGGGCCCGATTCTTTAAGTTTACGGCAGCCGGCCTTTGACCAGTTTTATATTATCAAGATTAAAGGCCAGGGCGCCCGACTCTTTGGCGCCCAAAAAGACGAACTGGATCTGCAGCAGGCCGCCGCCGAGGTTGACAGGGGAGAGGACCAGGACGCCATTCCCCTTGCCGGGATTCTCCAGGATAAAATCGGAGAGCGGTATGCCGATCCTTCTCCAGCCTTTCCAGTCGACTGTCAAATTGTATGAGAACAGATCGTTGTAGAGCGGTACGCCTTTGTCATCGAGCTCGACTTTCCAGCTGCCTTTGTCGTCATCTACCAGCTCGACCTTGATCGTGCCAGAGCCGGGCCCGTTACCGAAAACATCCAGCTGCAGGGCGTTATACTCGCCCAGGTCTTGCCCCTCTTTGGCCAGATATGTTCCCAGGCCGCCGGAGTACCAGTTGCCGGCCTTGCCGCTGATCTTGAGCGAATACTGGCTGATCTCCTTCACGACGTCCCGGTCACCAGACTGATAGTCGGTGTTCTCGATTATGCGAGGCAGGATAACATCAAACTGCCACCAAACAGGGTTGGTGGTAAAATTGCCATTTTCAAAATTATCGATCAGAAAAAAACCGCCCGCTGCAGGCTGAGCGGCTGGCCCAGCCGGTTCTTTCCCCGGCACGGTTGGCGCCGGCCCGGCAAAGCCGCACGACAATAACCAAACAAGACATAAGCTGGATAGTAGCCTCATTTTCATGGAATTATGCCTCCTAAAATTGTTTCGACCCATTAAATTTACCATAAAACCTTTGCCGGCTCAAGCTTGCCCGGCAATATCAGCCGCGTGGAGTACGGCAAGCCGATCGAGATAAAAAAGAGCCGGTGGTCCTGAACGAGATCATCGAAGCGCACGGCGGCCGCATCTGGGCGGAGTCCAGCGGCCTCGGCGCCGGCTCAAGATTTATCTTTACTTTGCCGCTGACTTGAGATAAAATTATTTTTCGGGCACTTTGAGCTTTTCTCGACCGGCTAGTCCCGATGTGGGAATCGGGACTTGGCTGTGTTTAAGACCGGCTAGCTCATCAGGTAGAGCACTTGCCTTTTAAGCAAGTGGTGCTGGGTTCGAGTCCCAGGCCGGTCAAAAGAATGGCGCGGTAGCTCAGCTGGTAGAGCGCTGCCCTGAAAAGGCAGGCGTCGCCGGTTCAACTCCGGCCTGCGCCATTCTTTTTGTGTTGTGTGAATGGTGACGCTGTTCTGATGGAGCGGATGTCGCCGGTTCTCCCGACGACATTATTGATATATAATAACGTAGTGTCGGGATCCCGATATTACATATTGAATTTATTAATGTCATCGGGAAACTCCGGCCTGCGCCATTCCTCGATTTTTCATGGAAAGGAGTAAATATAAAATGACACCATCATTGTCCCAGGTTTTGTCGCAAGGCGGCTCCGCCTCGTCCGTCAACCCGATGTATCTTTTGGCTGGCCTGGCCGTTTTTTTTCTCGGGGCCTATACCTCGGTCAAAGTCTTGGGCGTCTTGCGGCGCAGCCGCCTGATGCCAGCCCTGACCGACCTTCAGAACCAAGAAAAGATGGAAAAACTCACTTTTTTGATCGACGAGCTGAAAAGCGAAAAGGAAAGCGCCGAGTCGCAGAACACAGAATTACAGGGCCGGATCAAGGAATTGGACAGCGCGGTCACGGAAGCGTGTTCGGCTTTCGATAACGCCAGGCTCGCCCGCAATACCCAGGAGAAAAGCAACCTTGCCTTACTCAAAGAGATCGATCGGCTGAAATCGGAAAAGGAAGAATCGCTGCTCCGGGCTTCGGCGCCGCTTTTAAAAACCGGATTTAAAAACGCCGTGCAACATGCCGTTAAAAACGCAAGCAAAAATAAGGAGGGCGGCCGAAAAACCCGGAGAGTTTTACGTAAAAAAACGGATGGCAAAAAATAGCCTGATTCTCGCCCTTGGCGCGGTTTTGCTCGGCATGATGTTGGCGGCGACAGCCGGGGCGGAGTTCACATTTTACATGATCGATAATTTTGAGAGCGG
>JAGVQF010000215.1 GCA_020051815.1 Candidatus Saganbacteria bacterium
GATGGACGTCAGGATCATTATTAGAAAAGGGCTTATCTATTCGACCATGATCGCGATCTCCACCAGCCTGTATCTTTTCTCGATCTTCGCGCTCGGCCAGAACCTGCAGTTGAAGGCCGGCTACAATCCGCTGCTAATTGGCGGGCTGATCATCATTGTTTTTGCTTTCGCCTTTCAGCCCATTAAAAACCGGGTTCAGGAAATTATTGACCGGATATTTTTCAAAAGCCGGTACGAATACCAGAACACTCTCAAAAATCTTAGCCAGATCGCCGTCTCGGTGATCGGGCTTGATGATCTGTTGCGGCTAATGACCGACAGGGTATCCGGGATCATGAAGTTAGAAGGCGCCTCGGTCCTGGTTATCAGCAAGAAAGACAATAATTATCAACTTAGCTATAATCAAAATAAGGAGGGAAAGATCATGTTAAGCGACGTTAAGGCCGACAATCCATTGATAATCTATCTCAAAAAGATAAAACGGGCGGTCGTGCTGGAAGAAATTTCCCGAGAGATCGAAGCCAGCGGCAACCCCGGCAGTGAGAAGATCACAGAAGCAAAAGCGGTCAAGGAAGAATTGGAAAAACTGGGGGCCGCGTTATGCCTGCCGCTCTTTTTTGAAGGCAAACTGATCGGTCTTTTCAACCTTGGCGCCAAGCTCTCGCAGGACATGTACACGGATGAAGACATCGACCTTTTGACCACCCTTTCCAACCAGCTGGCGATCGCGATCGAAAACGCCTCACTGCACGAAGAGATGCTCAAAGCCCAGAAACAGTTGCTTATGGCGGACAAGCTCTCCTCGCTGGGGAGAGTAGCCGCGGGGCTGGCGCACGAGATCAAGAATCCCCTGGCGGCGGTCAAGGGGATGGTCCAGACGATGGGAAACAACTTGAACGACCCGGAATTTGTCAAAGATTTTAAGGAAGTTGTGCCGAAAGAAATTGACCGCTTAAACAACCTGGTGGAAAATCTGGTTCGATTAGGCCGAACGCCAAAGCTGCAATTCAGCCAGGTTAACGTGAATACGCTGATCGAAAGCACGCTCAAGCTGTTCGAAAACCGGTGCCAGGCCAATAATATCCGGATAAACAAAGACCTCCACCCTGTGCCCGAGATAAAAGCCGACCCGGAACAGCTGACGCAGGTACTGACGAACCTCATCCTGAACGCGATCCAGGCGATGCCGAAGGGAGGGGAATTGTCTTTCGGGTCACGAGTCGCGAGTCACGGGTCGATCGTGGTTGAAATCTCCGATACCGGGCACGGGATACCGGGAGAAAAATTAAAAGATATTTTTGAGCCGTTCTTCTCGACCAAGGAAGAAGGACTGGGCCTCGGTCTGGCCATTACCTACAAGATCATCAAAGATCACGGCGGGGAGATCGAGGTAGAGTCGGAAGTCGGCAGGGGGACAAGGTTCAAAATAACCTTGGTCCCGAACGTTTTTTGATATCGCGTTAAAATTTTTGCTTGCCGGGCGGAAATTGGTGTATAATTAATTATCAGTCAGACAGGAGGGATTTATGACCGAGAAAAGAATAATCATTGACCCAAAGATTATGGCGGGGAAACCGATAATTAAGGGCACGCGCGTCCCTGTCTATGTCGTTCTGGGGTCTTTGGCGGGGGGCATGGATTACAAGGAGGTTATGGGAGAATACGGGCTGAAATTCCGGGATGTCCTCGCCTGCCTGAATTATGCCGCCGATGTCGTCGTTTCGGAAGAAGCTTATCCTCTTGTAAAAAAAGGCGGATGAATTGATCAAAGTCCTGGTCGACGCCAATCTGCCTTATTCCAGCAAACAATTACTGGCAGGGCTTGGCTTTGACGCGGTTCATGTCCGGGACGTCGGCCTGGCCAGCGCGTCGGATGAAAAGATTTTCCGATACGCCCAGAAAAACGGAAGGATCATCTTAACCCGCGACCTCGATTTTGCCGACACGGTCAGGTTCAGGCCGGGCAAACATCAGGGAATTATTGTCATGAGGGTTTCATATTTATTGACCGCCGGCCAGATCAACAATGTCTTGAAAGATTTCATGAAAAATGTTCCAACCGCGAAATTAAAAAGATCCCTGGCGATCCTGGAGATCGGCAGATATCGGCTGCGAAGAGAATAGAAAGCCACTTGATCAAATTTATCGCCGAGAGCGTCCTGCGCGGCTACCAAATCGCGGGGAAACACGGCTGATGAAAGGATAGGATTGTTTGTAGCGGTATTATTGTGCACATACCTTTAGCTTTTTATCAGTCAGTAAACCTAATTAATGCGTTATTAAGCTTGTTTCTTGGCGTATTTGTTTTGTTCGCGAGACGAAAATCAAAGCAAATAATCCTATTCGGCGTCTTCGCGTTTTTCGTTTTCCTCTGGGATATATTATTCTTTCTAGCTTTTCAAACGCCAGATTATTCAATGTCCAGATTCTTATTTAGAACCTGCATGATGGCCGGCGCTCTTATACTGCCAGTATTTACCGAGTTTGTTTATGCACTTGTTGGGAAAAACATTAAAACCATTTACAGGGCTTCAAACTTTGGAATCACCGGCCTGATCATTTTGACAATATACACGAACCTTTATGCTTACGATGGAGGCCCCTTTTTGGCATTTAATTATTGGCCGATCATTGGCATTACTTCCTTTATTCAAATATTGCTTTATGGCATAAATGTCTTCTTTTCACATCGTGAACTTTTGAAAGTTTCTATTTCCGGCAACCACCATCTTAAACAACAAGCAAAGATCATTATTATAGGGACATCGCTTGGGTACATTGGCGCCGCATCAAATTTTCTTCTTTGGTTTAGAATCCCTTTCCCTCCCGTGCTAAATGTTTTAATCCCAATCTATGTCATTAGCGTTGCTTACGCCATCACCAAGCAC
Source organism: Candidatus Saganbacteria bacterium (assembly GCA_020051815.1). Taxonomy (GTDB): domain Bacteria; phylum Margulisbacteria; class WOR-1; order O2-12-FULL-45-9; family XYB2-FULL-48-7; genus 2-01-FULL-53-15. The sequence goes on from JAGVQF010000215.1 coordinate 2,889, forward strand.
AAACTCATGGACATCTCCGTCGTCATCAGCCGGGCGGTGGCGGAAGCATTGACGCTCATTTTCCTCGGGACGGGCTATCTTGGCCTGGTTTGGATTTATCGGAGCTTTATCTCGGCCCAGATCGGCCTCCCCTTCCTGGCCATGACTATTCTCTATGGCATCCTGGTCGGCCAAACGCATCCCAGGATCAGGTTTTTTCTGCAGACAACATCCGACAAACTGTTCTTGCGCGGGAAATACGATTATTACAAGGAGCTGGCGGAAGTGAGCTCGCGGCTCTCAAAGAGTTTAACGCTCGACAATATCCTTGATACTCTGCACAAGACCTTTTATGAAATTATCGAGGTATCCAAGCCCAGGATATATTTGCCGGCTGATTTTGAGCGGCCGGAGGTCAGGCCACTGCTTGAGATCAAGGAATTGGGGTTCCGCGGCACGGACCTTGTCCTCCCCTGCCGACTTGAAGGAAAGCCGGTCGCGCTGATCGTCCTGGGCCCCAAGCTCTCGGAGGATCCTTATACCGATGAGGATCTGAAACTGTTAAAGAGCTTGGCCAACCAGGCGGCGGTGGCCCTTGACCGCCAGCGGATCTATGAAGAGATGCTCAAAAATCAAAAACAGCTGATCCAGGCCGATAAACTCTCTTCGATGGGCAGGGTGGCCGCGGGGCTGGCGCACGAGATCAAGAATCCTTTAGCGGCGGTGAAGGGAATGATCCAGACGCTCGACGCCGATTCCCAGGACGAAGAATTCATGAATGATTTTCGGTCGGTCGTCCCCAAAGAGATCGAGCGACTGAACAATCTGGCGGATAATCTGACAAAGTTAGGAAAGTCCACCGATCTTAAATTCCAGCCAGTTAAAGTGAACGACGTGATCGAAAAAGCGCTCAAGTTGTTCGGAAAACAATGTCAAAACCAGGGGATCCGCGTTGTCAGTGAGCTGGCCCCAGCCTCGGAAATAACCGGCGATCCCGAACAGCTTGCCCAGGTTTTTATCAATCTGATCCTGAACGCTTTGCAAGCCATGCCCAATGGGGGCACGTTAGAAATCAAAAGTCAAAAATCAAAAGTCAAAAATAATGAGTCAATTATTATTGAAATAACAGACACCGGGCACGGAATACCGCAGAGCGATCTAAAAAATATCTTTGAGCCATTCTTTTCGACCAAAAAGGAAGGGAGCGGCCTTGGCCTGGCGGTTATTTACAAGATCATCAAGGACCATGGCGGGGAGATCGAGGTTGAGTCGGAGGTCAATAAAGGAACGAGGTTTAGGGTTGCCCTACCCTCATCTAACTAATTATAATGTTTTATACTCCTTTTCTCACGATCTCCATTCCTAACATTATGATAGGGC
>JAGVQF010000030.1 GCA_020051815.1 Candidatus Saganbacteria bacterium
CATGGTCGCGGCCATAGTTGTGGGTCACTTCGTCGAAGCCGGAGACGAGCGCCCCGATCTCATCGAGCCGCGCCGGAGGCACTTTCATGGCCACTAGAGTGTTAATATAGCCGAGTTTGCTGCCTTCAAAAGTCGGCCCGATCCTTCTTATCACATGGCTCTCTTTGAGGGCTTTGATCCGCCTGATAATTTCAACTTCGGCCAAACCAAGCCTCCCCGCGACCGATCGGTACGGCCGCTCGTCTATGGGGAAATTAAACTGCAGTTCGTTGAGGAGTTTCTTGTCGGTTTCGTCCATGGGTTCCTTTCGGTTCATAAGTGCAAAACGGCTCGGCCTCGAGATAGTCGCCGACCGCGGCATAGGCGCGCGCGCGGCAACCTTCGCAGATCACCTTGTATTCGCACTCGCCGCATTTGCCTTTGAGGAGCTCCGGCTTGCGCAGAGAATCAAATAATTCCGACTTCTCCCAGATCTCTTTAAACTTTGTCTGCCGGACGTTGCCCGCGATCAAAGGCAGGTAGCCGCAGGGCTGGACATCACCCTTGTGGGAAACAAAACAGACGGCACTGCCGGCCAGACACCCTCTGGCCGGGTTGAGTGTCTTCCCCTCGGCCTTGGCCCTCTGCAGGCGGATCCTATAATAATGCGGCGCGCATGTCGCCTTAAGCTCGATCCTGGCTTCCTGCTCTTTATCGTAATACCAATTTAAAACTTCCTCATACTGTTCGGGCGTGATCTCTTTTTCTTTAGCGATAGTCAGCCCGCAACCGACGGGAACTAAGAGGAAAATATGAAAAGCCTCGGCCCCGATCTTTAGAGCCAAATTATAGATATCGGGAATTTCCGCCAGATTATGAGTGGTCACGGTCGCATTGATCTGGACCCCCACCCCTTGTTCGCGCAACAGCCTGATGCCGTTGAGCGCCTGTTCAAAACAGCCTTTCTGCATTCTAAAGCCGTCGTGAGTTTCCGCCTTGGCGCCGTCGAGGCTGATCGCCACACGCGTCACACCCGCTTCTTTTATTTTTTTGGCAATATCGGGCGTGATCATTGTGCCGTTCGTCGCCAGCGCGGCTTTTAATCCTTTGCCGACCGTATGTTTGATTATTTCAAAAATATCGGCCCGATAGAGCGGCTCGCCGCCGGTCAGGACCATTATCGGCTTGGCAAAAGAAGCAACGTCGTCGATAAAAGTGAAGACTTCGCTTGTCGTCATTTCCCCCGGCAAGGGATCTTTTTGCGCCGTAGCGCGGCAGTGGATGCACCCGAGGTTGCAGCGCTTCGTCAGCTCGAAGAATATCAATCTAGGCGTGAATTGATGCATTAACTTTAACTCCAATTTCTTCGTCGGTTAGATAACACGCCGGATCTTCGGCCCATGGATCTTTATAGACGAGGTCGGCTCTAACGCGCAGAGACCCGCCGCAGGCCGATTGCCACTTGCAGACGCCGCAGCGGCCCTTGAGCAGCGGCAGGCGGTCTTTGAGCCCGGCCATTAAGGGGTCAGAAGTGTCCTGCCAGATCTCGGAGAATTTACGCTCTTTGACGTTGCCAAACGAATAGTGCATCCAGAACTGGTCGGGGTGGACGTTGCCTTCGGGATCGATATCACCGATACCGACACCCGAGCTGAAGCGTCCGCCGCCGTTCCATTGCATCAGTTTTAAGACCCGCTCCGCCCTGGCCGGATCTTCTTTTAATAATTTTAAATATAAATAGATGCCGTCGACGTGGTTATCGACGGTCAGGATTTCGATCGGCAAGCCTCGGTCCGAGAAATCTTTGGAGCGCGCAAGTATCGTATCAAGCGCCTGGCGGCTCTCTTCATGGCTCAAGTCGGAGCCGGAGATCCCGCGGCCTCGTCCGGAATAGACCAGATGATAGAAACAGACACGATTGATCCCTTCGCGCTCGATAAAGTCAAAGATCCTATTGAGCTCCATTGCGTTGTGGCGCGTCAGCGTCAGCCGCAGGCCGACTTTTTGCCCGACCGCGTGCAGGTTGCGGAAAGCGGCCAACGCTTTCTTATAAGCTCCCTCGCAGCCCCTAAATTTATCGTTAACTTCTTCGAGGCCGTCGAGGCTGATGCCGACGTAGGTAAAGCCCGCCGCTTTGATCCGGGCCGCCATTGGCTCGTCGATCAGGTTGCCGTTGGTCGAGAGGGTCGGCCGCAGGCCCAGGCTCTTGGCATAGGTGGCCAGCTCCAAAAGATCGGGGCGCACCAGCGGCTCCCCGCCGGAAAAGAGTATAGCCGGGATCTTAAACTGCGCCAGGTCATCGATCAAAGCTTTCCCCTGCGCATTCGTCAGTTCCCCTTCGTATTTTTTATTTTCCGAGGCGGTATAGCAGTGGATACAGCGCAGGTTGCAGGTGCGCGTCGTGTTCCAGACCACAACCGGCCGCCGCTCCGACGCCGCTTTGGCCGCGCCCTGCCCCAGCCCGTAGCGCAGGGCCTCCGACTCGCTCTCTTTTCCGCAGTAGAGTTTGGTGATATCTATCATAGTATTGCTTTGACCAGCCCGTCTATTGTCGAGCGCTTGGCTTCAACATCGACCTTGAGCCCGTATTTTCTCGCCGTCGCCGACGTGATCCGTCCGATCGAGACGATCTTGACGCCTTGCAGCAACTGTTTCGCTTTCTTCGCGCCAAATATCTCGACAAAATTCGAGACGGTCGATGAACTGGTAAAGGTTATGACATCGACTTTGCCCGCGAACGGATTGAACTTGACTGTTGGCTTGATCGTCCGGTAAGCGGGAACGACGAGAACTCTGGCCCCGGCCCGCCGCAGGGAGTTTGAGAGCACCTCGCGTGCTTTTTCCGCCCGCGGGATCAGGATGTTGGCGCCCGCGAGCTTCTCGCGCAGGAGTTCTTTCAAAAGTCCTTCCTGCGAATAGTCGCAGTTGGCCTGGAAGTCGGCCAATAGCCCGTTCTCTTTCAGCGTCTGCGCCGTGCCGGGGCCGATCGCCGCGATCTTTTTACAGCAGAGCCGCCTTGTATCGATCTTTTTAACCATCAGCCGGTCGATAAAGCTCCTGACGCCGTTGCGGCTGGTGAAAATGATGTATTGGTAGTCTTTGAGCCGCGCAATGGCCGTATCGAGCGGTTTAAAGCTCTTGGGCGGCACTATTTCTATCGTCGGAAACTCGATCGCCTCGGCGCCGAGAGCGTTGAGCTTTTCCGAAAGCCGCGAGGCCTGGTCGCGGCTTCTTGTCACCACGATCGTTTGGCCCGCCAGCGGCAGTTTTTTTCGCCAGTTGAGCTTATTGTGCAGGGCGATGACTTCGCCAACGACAATTAGCGCCGGCGCTTTGACTTTAGCCGCTTTAGCTTTCTTAATAATGTCAGACAGTGTGCCATAAACTTCTCTTTGCGCGCCGCGCGTCACCCACTCTACCAGAGCGGCGGGTGTTTTGGGGTTGCGTCCGGCGTTGATCAGCTTCTCAACTATTTTTGGCAAGTTCTCGATACCCATATAAAAGACGAGAGTGCCGGTTCTCCCCGCGCTGTGCCAATCGACGGAGGAGCCGGGCTTGTTGGGGTCTTCGTGGCCGGTGATAAAACTGACCGAGGACGAGTATTTGCGGTGGGTCAGGGGAAATCCCGCGTAAGCCAGCCCGGAGGCCGCTGTGACGCCAGGCACTACCTCATAGGAGATCTTATGGGCAACCAGAATCTCCGCCTCTTCCCCGCCCCGGCCAAAGATAAAAGGATCGCCGCCTTTCAGCCGCACGACGATCTTGCCTTTTTTGGCACGGTTAACGATCAGCTTGTTGATTAGGTCCTGGTTCATAACAGAGCCGTCGGAAAAACGCTTGCCCCGAAAATCAGCGGCAATAAGCTCCGCGTCTTTCCTGGCTAGGTTAACGAGCGAGGGATTGGAGAGATAATCGTAGATCACGACGTCAGCCGCCCCGAGCAAGCGCTTGCCTTTGAGCGTCAACAGCTCCAAATCGCCCGGCCCCGCGCCGATTAAATATACTTTACCTTTCATAATATTATTACAGCCCTCATCCGCTAACGAATAACCTGCCCCCTTCTCCCAGAGGGAGAAGGGGACTTGATGATCTGCCTTCGAGTATTACCCTCTCCCTCTGGGAGAGGGAGGTCGGTTTGTGTCAGCGGGTGAGGGCCAAAATCCTAGCCGCTCCCATCTTCAGCAATCTCTTCGCCAGCTTTTTCCCAATTGTTTCCGGTTCGCCACATACCCCATACCCCACACCCCTCACCACTTTCCTCCCATTTATTTCCGCCACAATCCCTTCCAATTTCATTTTCCGGCCGCGGATAACGGCGCGCGCCCCGATTGGCACGAGACACCCGCCACCCAGGTGAAAAAGCAACGCCCGCTCCGCCGTTACGGCCAGCTGCGTCGGCCGATGGTTGAGCTTGGCAAGCATGGCGAGGATCGCGGTGTCGTCCTTTCTGCACTCAATTGCCAAGGATCCCTGTCCGGGGGCTGGTATCATCCAATTTAACTTCCTAATTTCTACGTTCAACGTTCTACTTTCTACTTTTCCGCCAAAGGCGGATCCGCCTCCGGCGGACAATCTATTAACGCCAGCCATCGCCACCACGATCGCGTCCATATTCTCTTCTTTCAGTTTTCTGATCCTGGTATCCAGATTTCCCCGCAGATCAACAACCTCAACCCCCGGCCACTTGGCCAACAGCTGCGCTTTCCGCCGAAGACTGCTGGTGCCAATTCTCATGCGACTCGCGACTCGTGACTCGCGACTCGTGACTATTAAGACATCCTGTGGATCTTCCCGCTTAGGTATCGCCCCGATCACCAGCCTCTTCGGCATCTCCGTCGGCAGATCTTTGAGGCTATGGACCGCCAGATCGATCTCGCCGCGCAGCATGGCCTGTTCGATCTCTTTGACAAAGAGCCCTTTGCCGCCGATAAGAGCCAACGGTTTGCCGATCATCATATCGCCCTTGGTCTTGATGACTTTCAGCTCAAATTTAGCGTCGGGGAAAAGTCCGGAGAGTTCTCGGAGAACGCCCTGGGACTGGGCTAAAGCGAGATGACTGCCGCGGGAGCCAATGACGATTTTCTTCTTTCGACTGAACCCTGCTGCCATTTTACTAAATTTCCTTTTTCCTCATCGATGATCTTTTCAACTTTGGGTATTTCCGCCTGGCGCGCCCGCAGGTTCTCGGCCGCGATCGAATTGAGGTCGTCGATATCGTAGAGATAAACTGAAGACAACTCGCCGACGCGCGGATCGATGTCGCGCGGCACCGCGATGTCGATCAAAAAGAGAGGGTTCTCCCCCCGCTCTTTCAGAATGCTCTGGATGCGCGGCCGGCTGATGATAAAATGCTTGGCGCCGGTCGAGGAGATGACGATGTCGCAGGTCGCCAGGTATTTGTCGAGCTCGTCGAATTTGACGGCGCGGCCGCGGATCTTTTCGGCCAGCTCTTCGGCTCTGGAATAAGTGCGGTTGGCGACAAAGATGACTTTCGATCTTAAGAGCGAGGCGGCCACTTCGCTCATCTTGCCGGCCCCGACAATAAGCACCTGCCTCATCTCCAGGTCGCCAAAGATCTTCTTGGCGAGTTCCACCGCCGCCGAGCCGACGGAAACGGCCCCGGTGCTGATCTTGGTCTCGGTCCGGCTGCGCTTGCCGCAGCTGACGGCCCGGTTAAAGACCGAGTTGAGGACCGCGCCCGAACTCTTGAGGTCAAGCGCCGCCTGCCAGGCGGTTTTGACCTGGCCCAAAACCTGCCCCTCGCCCACGATCATCGAGTCTAGCCCGGAGGCCACCCTCATCAGGTGATCAGCCGCTTTGGTGCCGCTGTAGCGGTAGAGGTATTTTTCAAAATCGGCGATGTTGATCTCAAAATAATTTTCGAGGAAAGAGATACTGCTTTCGTAGCCGTCGCCGACGGTGTAAACTTCAGTCCGGTTGCAGGTGGAGATAATGACGATCTCGCTGCCATCATCGGCGGAGCGGAAAAATTTGATCGCTTCTTCGAGGCGCGCCGTGGCGATCGCGACTTTTTCGCGTATCTCGACCGGCGCCGTCTTGTGGCTAAGCCCGATCAGTCGCAGTTCCAAGCTTTTGCCTCCTAATTTTTCCGAGTTCGACGGCCAGTTTGCCCAGGGCCGGCGTGACGAATTTTTCCAGTTTGAGCCGCATGGCCTTGGCAAAAAGCGGCGCCTGTCCCGAAGTCGAGATCGAGACGACTAAAGGACCTCGCTTGATGACCGACGGAGCGATAAAAGAGCAGAGCTTCGGCTGATCGACGACGTTGACCAAAACTCCGGCCTTACGCGCGGCATTTGAAACATGCTCATTGGTCTTGCGGTCGTCGGTCGCCGCGATGATAAGAAACGCGTCTTCAATATCGCCGGATTTAAATTTGCGATTGACCAGCCGGATCTTATTTCTTTTTCCGAGACGCAAAAGACCAGGAGTAAAAGAAGTAGAAACCACAATCACCCGTGCGCCAAAATCAAGTAAAGTTCCCACTTTCCTCTCCGCCACCGCGCCGCCGCCGGCCACCAAACATTTCCGGCCAAAAACATCCAAATTTACAGGATAATAACTCTTATTCATTGGGGAATTTATCTCTATTATACCAGATTTTTAAGCCCAGCGGGAGAGGATGATACTAAGCTCATAAAGGATTATTAGCGGAACCGCCAGCAGGAGCTGGGTGAAAACGTCCGGCGTGGGGGTCAGCACGGCCGCGGCGATGAAGATCAATAGAACAGCGTGTTTGCGATAAGTTCTCAAAGTGCTCTGGGTCAAAACTTTGAGTTTTGCTAAAAAGAAGATTACCAGGGGCAGCTCAAAAGTCGCCCCAAAAGCCAACAGCAGCCAGCCGACAAAAGAAATATACTCACCGATCGAGAGCATCGGCTCCGCCCAGCCGCGGCCAAACCCCACCAGGAACTTGACCGAGAGGGGGATCGCCAGGAAAAAGGCAAAGGAAGCCCCGAGAAGGAATAAAAGAAAAGAGGCCGGGGCAAAAAAGACCATTGTCTTTTTCTCCGCCTCATTTAGCCCGAGGGCGACAAATTTCCAAACATTGTAGAGGATCACCGGCAGGGAGAGAAAAAAGCCCGACCAGAGGGCGACTTTAAAATAAGTGAAAAAGGCCTCGGTGGGATGGATAAAAACAAGTTTGCCGACCGGCGCCGAGGCGTATTTGATGACGTGAGGGACAAGCTGCCAGGCCAGAGCGGAAGAGAAACCGAAGAAGATCAAGCAATAGATGAGCCGTTTTCGGAGTTCTTCAAGGTGTTCAACCAGGGTGTACTTGGTCTCATCCATTAACTCTTTTTCTTCTCTTCTTTGGGTTCTTCCACAACTTCCTTCATCCCTTTCTTAAGTTCCTGGATAGTTTTGCCGAGGGAGCGGCCGAGTTCCGGCAGACGTTGAGCGCCAAAAAGAAGCATCAGGACGATCAAAATAACGATCAGTTCAGGCATACCCAGTCCAAACATTTTGCACCTCCACCCATATTATAACAGAATCAGGGGCAAAAACGAAGAGTTAGACCTTGACGAGGTTCACTCTCGTGTCATAAAAGGCCACACTCCCCCCCACCGGGTCAAGCAGGCTGGTGTTCTTGAGATACGGGTCAAGCCACATCGCGGCATTGAGGTGCACGCCTCTCGCGCGGCGCGGGTCACCCGGAATAACTTCGCCATCAATGGTAATATCGGCGGCTCCCGTCGCCCAGTTGCCAAAGCCCAAAACAAATGTTATGACCCCGGGCTTGATCGTCTGGGTGACCTTGATCTTGCCGATCATCGGTTTCTTCTTCCCGTTCTTGAAATCCCAGATCCCTTCCGGATTGGTTGAAGAAACCACCTTGACCCGGTCGCCGTCCTTGAGTCCCAGACGATGGGCATCAGTCCCATTAATAATGATCCCGTTCTCGGGCAGGATCGTCTGCAGCCAGTAATTGGTGACCGTTCGGGATTTGGTCATGGTAATGTCGCGCTGGGTCAGGAGGTGGAGGTCGCCCGTCAAACCCTCGTCTTTTGGTGATTTCCCCAGAGCGGTAGAGACCGGGATATAAGCCGCGTAACCTTTGTTTGACTTCCCGGTAAAGGCGTTCTTGGTCTTGGCGGTCTTTTCCTGATAAATATTAATTAATTTGCCGTACTTGTTGGCAACCTGCTCACCCTTGAAAGAGTCCTTATATTCCTGGAATCTTCCGCCGCGGTTGAGGACATAAATAACTTTTCTCCAGTATTTTTCGCCCGCCGCCTTCTGCCAGCGTTCGGGATCAAAAACCGACTTGGGCAGATGGGCGCGGGACTTTAAGAAAAGCTCCACTTCCTTATCATCGGCGTCAGGCACGGCCGTCCCATCGGTTGCCACATTGGCCACCATCTTGAGATAGAAATCCTCCGGCCGGGTAAAGTCGCCCGCCTCGCCTAAACCGCCCGCCCCGAAACCCGGCAGTCCCATCTTTTCGGCAATGGCCAGCATCAGTGATTCGAAACTGATGGGCATTTCTTCATTGTAAACTTTGACCGTTTCCGGAATGGGAGCAATGACCGGATTGCGCACCGGCTGGGTCTTGGTGATCATATTGGGGTGCGAGCCCTGGAACTCCCAGCGCTCCAAATAACTCAAGTCGGGAAAGATATAATCGGCGTACATGGATGTGACCCCGACCAAAATATCGCTGGCCACATAGAGTGGGATCTTTTTGGTATCCGTCAGGATCTCGTTCTGCGCGTGGCCGGCCGGCAGGGAGTAATTGGGCGCCGCCATGTATGAGAAGAGCGCCTTGATCGGATAAGGATAGGCATCGCCGATAGAAGGGATGACTTCCTGGTAGATATGGGAAGAGATCGGCCACCAGTTGCGCTTGGCCGGATAACCTTCGAAAATAGTGGACTCTTCATATTTGTTCCCGTAGCGGATGATATTAATGCCGAATTCCAGTCTTTTATCCGGATGGAGTTTCCCCAGATTATATGGTTGACCATCTTTTGAGCCATCAACTCCATAAGCCGAAGCGGCGATCATCCCCCCGCGATAGTCAAAATTCCCGATGAGAAGATTTAAATTGTAAAAACCAAGAATACTGTAGAAGCCATTGGTGTGCTGGGCGACGCCGCGATGGATATCAACGGCCGCCTTCCTGCCGTGCGCAGTAAATTCACCGGTTATTTCTTCAATATCAGAGACCGGTATGCCGCAGATCTTCGACCACTCTTCAATTGTCTTTTCATTCGCGGAGTCGGCCAAAATTTGCAGGGCGCTTTTGACCTGGAATTCGGTGCCGTCGGAAGCAGTCAGCTTCGCATCAACAAAGAGATCTCCCTTGACCGCCTCTTTTTCGCTGTTGGGATCGACCGGCGCCGGCTTGCCGTCCTTCCAGACCGTCAGATATTCAAAGGTATAAACTTGGCCGTCTTTTGTCCTCAATTCTTTTGGAGCAAGGCCGAGCTCATTGGCCCGCAGGAAAACGTCCGGTTTCCCGTCTTTAATTTTAACCAGCCAGGCGGCGTTGCTGTAATTCGGCTCGCCCGCTTTCTTGGCCGCGCCCATATTGGCGTTTTCAAGATAATCGGCGTTGTAGCGCTTGTTCTTGATGACCCACTGGATCATGGCCATGGCCAGCGCGCCGTCGGTCCCGGGGTTTATCGGCAGATACTTCCAGGCCTTGGACGCTAACTTGTTGAAACGCGGGTCGACAACGGCAAACTTTTTGCCGATCAGCCGCGGCGTGCGGTTGGGCGGGCCGTAATTGGCGTCAAAAAGATTGGCCCCAACGAAAAGGATGAATTCCGCTCCCTCGATGTCCCCCTGCCAGTAAAACTTCTGCCCGTCCTTAAATGTCCCCGCCGTGTATTGTTCGCTCATGGCTTTGCCGGAGAAATAAAGCGAGCCCTGGCAGACGGTGGTGTGCCCATGATAATTGTATGTCCCCAACCCGCCGGCAAAAAAGCGGAGGGCGAACTGCTCGCGGCCGGCTTTCTTGCGGCCCCACAGGTAAACCAATTGATTGTTTTTGGGCCCAAAATCCGGATGGTCGGGATCGATCAGGTGGTGGAGGTCATTGGCATACTTTCGCTTAAACTCTTCCACCGCCGCCTGCTTCTCTTCTTTGGTTTTCATCTTCCAGATCTCTTTAATATCCCAGTCCATGCTCTTGGCCAGTTCCGGATCGCGCAGGGTGCAGATGTCCTTTAGCCCCTCAACGTGACGATCCTCTTCCCCGGGAATGTCCTTGAAAAGCCGGCCGCCGTTGACAACCTCGTTAACGGCCTCGTCAAAAGAGATCGATTTCCATTTATTCTCTCCGCGCTTGCCCGCGCGCTTAAGCACTTTGGTAATACGATACGGGTCATAGACCGTCTGCAGCCCGGCCTGTCCCTTGGGGCAGATGGCGCCATCGACCGTATTCAATTCAAAAGGCGAGGTCTTATAAGAATAATGAGGCAGCAGAGTGAACGGATTATAGGCATTGCCGTCGATCTTTAGAGCAACAGCAGTCCCGTTTTTACGGAAAAACTTAACTTTGAGGCCGCAGCCGGTGTTACACTGCAGGCAGGTGGTGTAGAGGATATTTTCGGCTTTGGCCAGTTCGTACTCTTCCTCGGGGGTTAAAAGCTCCGCTTCCGCCCGGCGCAACAGGTCGGCCGCCCAGGCGAACTGGCTGGCCAGGAGCGTGCCGCCCAAGACCGCCGAACACTTGATGAATTCACGGCGGGTCAGCCCGCTTCCTTCCTTCGTTTCTTCCGCTTTGTCTGACATATTTGATGATCCTCCCTCAGGCAACAATGTAATAAACCCTTGGCTGGGTGGCTGAAGCTTTGGCGAATTCCGGCGCTTTGCCCGGATAGCCGATCTTTTGCGAAATTTCTTCCGGCTCCATCCCTGTCAGCGCCGCCGGGATAAGTTTGGTCTCGCCGGGGGTTTTTGTCCGGGTCAGCAGCATGATCTTATCCTTATTGGCCTGCATCACCTTATAGATCAAACTCTCCGTGTCGGTCGGGTCGCCGAAATAATTGACCCGCCCGATGCAAGTTGAGACGCACATAGGGAGCATCCCCTTGCGCAGACGGTGGAGGCAGAAATGGCATTTGCGGGCAACACCAACCGGGATATTGTACTTCTCGCGCGGCCATTGTTTGGAATATTCAAAAGTCGGCGCTTTTTCATATTCCTCGATCTTTGGCGTCCCTTCGGTATAGAAAGCGCCCTTGTCTAGGGCGCGCGCCTTGTAGGGACAGGCAATGACACAGCGGCCGCAGCCGATGCACTGATCGTAGTTTATCATGACAATGCCGGCGCTGTCGCCCTTTTCGCTCTTCCAGGTGGCATTGCCTTCCCCGGCGTTGGGGCAAGCGGCAACACACGGCGGTTTATCACATTGCTGGCAGGGGCGCGGCGTAAAGCGTCTCTTGACGGCCGGATAGTTCCCGGATTCTTCTTCGTAAACGGGGCGGTAAGTTATCCCGGGCGGGCTTTTCTGTTCAGCCACGCAGCCGATCGTGCAGGAATGGCAGAGGACGCAGCGCCGCAGGTCAAGAAGCATGGCCCACCCGGCGCCCGGCCTTTTTAAGGCCCGCTTAATGTCTGCCTGGATTATGGTCAGTTCGTCTTTGCCTTCGTACATAATTATTTCACCATTTCTTTCCGTGACAGGTCAGGCAATTTTTCAGCATCGCGGCGGCTGACTTGCCCGCCGAGGCGGGCTTGCGTTTGGCGGTCGTGATAAAAAGTTTCGGATGGCATTTAGTGCAGGACAGCCCCATTTCTTTAACATGCCATTCGTGGCTGAAAGTCACTTCTTCATTTATCTTGATATCACCGCCGCCGATCCGGGCCTCCGCCGCCAAAATCAGCAGTAAAAAAAAGATGAGCCCGGCAAAAAAATTCATTAGAACTTGACCTGCACGTGGGCGTAAGCGCTGGTGGAATTCCCCGCGCCGCTCTCGGTCCGTAAACGGTCCACATCGAGAAGAATTAAAGTCCCCTTTATTAATTCATATGAAACACCGGCAATATAGCGGGTGGTGGCATCGCTGGCGGTCGCCGTATCCGGATCCCACTGGTCCAGCCGGCCGATCACGGTGTAGCCCGACAATGCGTTAAAAATAGTGTCCAGCTTTGCCGTGCCAAAAATGCTGTAACCCGAGCCAACCTTCCCCGCCGCGGTCGAACCATTGGCAACCAAATAATCACCCGCCAGGGTATAATTGCCGTCTTTATACGCTACCTGGCCGATCGTGCGGTCCCGCGGCTTGCTCGGATCGTCGCTCCAGTAATCTTTTGAGACAAAGCCGGAAACCAAAACGTTTTTAATTGGCCGGCCGGTCAATCTTAATTCCGCGCGCTTAGCCCTGTCCGATTCCGTTGTTTTGTAGCCATCACCGTTCGTGACGGTCGCAAAATATTCAAGAATATCTCCCGGCAGCTTGCCGTCCAGTGAGAGGCCAAAGTCAGCCGAGCTGATAACCCCGATGCGGTCAGGGAAAACCGAGCCCTGGACGCGATAACCCCAGATCCCTTCTTCAAACCCGATCCAGGGGTTCTCGATCAAACCGAAGCGCAGCCGAGCGCCAGCCGGAATAACTTTTGTCACTTCCAGCCAGGCGTATTTCGAAAAGTAATCAAGAGAGCCAGCCGTCACCCCGGGATCAGCCGCCACATCCAGGGTGTAGCGCAACTTTACATTGCTGGCCAGCTCCGCCCAATAAGTGAGATAAGCCCGTGTCACACTAAAAGCGTTCGCGCCCGAAGCCGGGATGTTCATGTACTGCGCCAACAGCACCCCCTCAAGCTTGCCTTCCGCCGCTTGGACCGGAGCCAGGATCACGAGAGCCGCCATCAGTGTCAAAACCGCTTTTTTCATAGTATTTCCGCCTCCTCGCAAAAATTTAAAATAAATCGGAACTCGAAGACATTGTGAATATTATCACATGGCTAATTTTTGTCAACTGATATTTTTTTATACTACTACATTCCACCGGCAATCGCACCACTCAGCCCTTCGTTGGGCGCGCATAAAAGCTGTTTGACATCTCCTGTTCTTTTTGGTATCATATGCGCATACATGCAACCATTAAAAGGGCGATTGATGGATAAACATACAACTGCCTTTAAGGCGCTCTCCGATAAGACCCGCCTGAGAATTGCCTATCTGCTTTCATCTTCCAAAACCGAATTGTGCGTTTGTGAGATCGTGGACTCCCTTGAAATACCCCAATACAACGTCTCCCGGCATTTGAAGATCATGAAAAAAGCCGGTTTGGCCAGTGAAGTAAAGGCGGGCAAATGGGTTCGTTATGGAATTAAGAGCGAGGGCGCTTTTAGGGGAGCTCTGCTTGCGGCCTTGTTGGCATTGCCAGCCGCGATTTTCCGGGAAGAGCTGAGGGAGTTAAAAAAACGCTTCTCTATCCGGATCAAAGGCAAATGTCTTTTAGGAATACAAAAAAAATATCTGGTCGGGAAAAAAGATGAGCGGCGAAAATAATATCGAAAAGTCTCTTTTAGAGATTGAAAAGGGCCTGCGGCTTGAAAAATGCAAAAAATGCGGCTGCATGAAAGACGCCATCGATTGCCTGGGGCAGATTCTCCAGGTCTCAAATGAGCGCTTTCGGCAAGGGCGGGAAAAAATGAAACCCATCGAATATACGTGCCTTGGCTGTAATTATTGTTTCGCGGCGGCGGCCATGAATTTTCTGCCGGAAGCATTCTGTCCGCCGGCGGCCGGAGAATATCATGTCCTTGGCGGAGGCGTTTCGCGCCCGGTCGCGGTTTCGACGCTGGCGAGCGTTGGGCTGGCTGAAACCCTGGCCGATGCGAAACCGGAATGCCTTTGCCTGGTCGGAAAAACGGAAACCGAAAATATTGGAGTTGAAAAGCTTGTAAAAAACACGATTACTAAGCCTGATCTGCGTTTCCTCATGGTCGCAGGGAGAGATCCGGACGGCCATCAAAGCGGGAAAACACTCATGGCGCTATCAAAAGATGGGGTTGATAAAGACATGAAGGTCATCGGTTCTCCGGGCAGGCGCCCCATTCTTAAAAATCTTGCGCCTTCAGAAGTCGACGCTTTCCGCAAGCAAGTCCGGATTGTGGATATGATAGGCTGTGAAGACCCCGAGGCAATTATGAAAAAGATTAAAGAGCTCGCTATTAATACTTCCGCAACTTGCGGCTGCGGTCATTGTTCAGAAACCGTTCCGGCAATTGAAGCGCGCCGGCCTGAAAAACATAAAATGGACAAGAAAGGGTATTTTGTAATCATCCCTTCCCGCGATAAGAACGCCATAACTGTTGAACACTTTGCCTATGACAATAAACTGCTCCATGTCATCCGCGGAAGAGACGCCCGGTCGATCTATTCAACCATTATCAAGCGGGGCTTCGTTTCGGAATTGGATCACGCGGCTTACTTGGGCAGCGAGCTCGCGAAAGCGGAAATAAGCGTTGAGCATGAATTCAAATATACTCAAGACAAAGCGCTTGAAGGCAGGATGGGCAATGAGAAATAAAATAGGATGCGTTATTGGCTTATTTTTAATCATAACTGGAATGAGCTTTGCCGAAAAAGCCCCTGGGCGGGCTGTCGGCGTCGAAAAAATAATTTATGCTCCGAATAAATATAAAGGATCAATAAATGTATCCGGCAAGGTCGTAAAGGTTTTCAAGGATAAAAAGGTTTTCCTCCTGGGCTGCGAGGATGCCTGCCTGTATATGCCGGTGGGCTATAAAGGCAAAATGCCTGAAACGGGAAGACAAATTTCTGTTTGGGGGGAAATACATAAACAAGAAAACGGGAAATTCATTTTTAACGGGACAAGAATAAGCCGAATATGAATAAACATATATATTATCCCCTGCTCGCCTTTGTCGTCGTTTTCTTGCTTCATATCGGCTACTCGATGTGGCAGGCGGCGCGTCTTGCCGGGCAGTGGGCTCAAGTTGAAGGGGGCTCATCACTTTTTCTTTATTTCGGACAACAAAATTATCTGCTTGGATTTTCATATGCTTTGGCGGGGGCATTCACGGTTTATGCCATTAATAAGTTTTTCGATAGCCGGGAAAGCGGCCTCATGGGGGCTGCCGGAGGGCTGACGCTTTCAGGAATAATCTGGGCGGGAGCATGTTTTCTTCTGGGTTGCTGCGGCTCTCCCATGCTTCCCGTTTACCTTGGACTTTTCGGCCCGTCTTTCTTGGGCTTAACTAAAATTCTTTTACCGATAGTAACCACCGCTTCAGTTGCGGCCGGGTATGTCTGGCTGGATAAAAGCACGCAAGCCGGCCAATGCAATTGCGCAAAAGGTGGAAAATGTGATGATGCCGGAGGAACAATAATATGACTAAGGAGGCCGTCCTATATGTAAAAGACATGGACTGCGAAGACGAGGCAAAGCTGGTCAGAACCGTGCTTGACGGACTCAAGGGCGTCGAAAGATATGAGATAAATCTCATTTCGCGTCTGGTTAGAATTGCCTATGATACTTCTCTTCTTTCTGTTGGAAGCATTTTAAAAGCCATGGCCAAAACCGGCCTGGAGACTTCCTTCAAAAAGGAGCAAGCTAAAGAGATGATCTGGTGGAAGGAGCCCCGGATCCTCACACTTTCAATTTGCGGGATCCTCATTTTTCTCAATCTCATCTTTGAGCATCTCTTTGGGATTCCTCATGGCGCGGCCGTGTTTTTATATGCGGCGGCGGCGCTCATAGGCGGATATTACCCGGCCAGGATGGGGCTTTCCGCATTGCTGGCCCGCTCCCCCAATATCAGGACTCTGATGGTGGCGGGCGCGGCAGGAGCCATTGCCTTGGGGCTGTGGGAAGAAGCCGCGCTGCTGGTCCTTATTTATTCCTTAGGCGACGTGTTGGAAGCGTACGCCGCGGACCGGGTCAGAAACGCGGTCAGGGCGCTTATGGACCTTGCTCCAAATGAGGCGCTGGTCAAACGAAACGGGGCGGAAATGATGATCCCCCTGGATGATGTAAAGATCGGGGAAACAATGATCATAAAGCCCGGCCAGAAAATCCCCCTTGATGGAACAGTTTTAAACGGCTCGTCCTCCGTCGACCAGTCTCCTATAACCGGCGAATCCATGCCTGTTGCAAAAGAGATTGGCAATGAGGTCTTCGCGGGCAGCATAAACCAGAGAGGAACTTTGGAGGTTGAGGTCACTAAGCCATTTGAAGACACAACCTTGGGGAAAATTATTCACTACGTGGAAGAGGCGGAAGCAAGAAAGTCGAGTTTTCAGAGATTTGGCGAAACTTTTGGACGGTACTATACGCCCCTGATGTTTGCTCTTTCAATCCTTATCATTTTGCTCATGCCCCTCCTCTTCGGCAACTGGGCAGAATGGTTCTACCGCGGCTTAGTGGTCCTGGTGGTTTCGTGCTCTTGCGGAATCGCGCTTTCCATCCCGGTATCTATTGTTGCCGCTATCTCCAATGCCGCGCGGC
>JAGVQF010000045.1 GCA_020051815.1 Candidatus Saganbacteria bacterium
CGAATAAGAAAAAAACCGGCTGGGTGATAAGTCTCAGTTAAATAGAACTCGGTTGTAGCTCATTCCATGAATTCGAGATCAAGAACCAGGGGTCACTTTTTAAGCGATGGTTTCGGGCCCATCGCTACCGCTGACCCGGGATTGAATCCCTCCCAGACCCCCAACAAGAAGTAAAAGTATTTTATCCGGTCGTGATCTTTGGCCGCCTCTGCTTTTCTTAGCCACCAATTATTCCCGAGAGAGAGGAGGCGGAAGAGGAGCAGGTTGATCGGATTAGCCCCGGTCCGGAACCCAAACCAGGGGAATTTCTTGTAACACAAAACGGCGCAATGTCCGGCTTGTCTGGCTTTATCATATTCTTTCTCCGGGGCTGAAGGGACCTTGAAAATATTGTTAACCGCCGCCGGATTGAATTTGATCTGATAGCCGGCTTTTTTCAGCCGGTAGCCGAATTCCTGGTCTTCAAAGCCGTACTCTTTGATCTTCTCATCGAATCCGCCAATCTTCAGGAACGCTTCTTTAACAACCGATACATTCCCCGTATGAAATCTTAAGGGGTCTTGCTCGCCAAGGCGCAGGTTTATCCTGGTCATAAAAGGGAGCGGTTTCGCATTGGCCGGCGCGGCCTGCGGGTCGTCGATGAATACCATGTGTCCCCTGACAGCACCTAATTTATCGGGTTTAAATTTAAGGTGATAGGCCAGATGCTCCTCGATTAGATGTTTGTCCGGGATATTATGGTCATCGACAAAAAGGATTATTTTGCTTGGGGCGGATATTGCCCCCATGTTCCTGGCAGCGGAGCGGCCGGCGTTCTTTTGCCAAGAGTGTTTGACTGGAAAGGGAAGGACGAGAGTTTTGATCATTTCCGCGGTTCCGTCGGTCGAACCGTCATCGGCGACGATCACCTCGAAATCGAAAAAAGTCTGGTTTTTAAAAGCGTTTAAGGTCGTTTTTAGAAAATCGCGCCGATTGAAAGTTGGAATGACGATGCTTATTTCTTTATCCATTACTTGCCCCCCCCCCATTATTTAGCACAGAGTTGGTCAATGGCGGCGTGCCAGCGAAGGGAGAGCATCTCGAATTGTTTTTAGGCCAAATTTCAATCCAAATGTTTCGGCATTCACAGTGTCGTATGTGAAGTGCCTGCGGTTGAAGCAATAAAGATCCCACGGTTGAAGTTTGCGGCCGGTTAAGAAGGCAAGAATCCGCACAAACGACTGAGGGATCAAAATCTGAAAATAAACACGCAGTCCGAATAAATGACACGTCTCTTTAATAAATTCTCTTGCCGTTACCGGCGCATTGCCAAGGATAAATTCTTTTTCTTTAACATCGTTTTCCAATAAGTGTTTTGTGATGAGGGCAATATCTTTCGCGTGAATAAAATGAAAACTGGCATCCACGGCAATAAAGCGGATAAGCCATAACCACCCGCGTAAGCCTATGATGCCCAGAGAAGCATGGGAGAAGGGGTGAGTTTCGTCGCCGCCCAAAACCCAGGTTGGGAAGAGGGTTATGACTTTAGGGTAGATCTTCAGCCCAGGAAGTTCTTTATAGGCGCGATACTTGCTTCGAATATAGTGAGTTCCAAATATTTCCGCGGCTTCGACAGGCTTATTATCGGCGCCCAGAATGCTGGCGGTTGAAAAATAAATGACTCTTTTGCATTTATTGTGATCCAAAAGCTTAAAAAGCCCCAGGGTATAATCATAGTTCCCTTCATTCCCTCCCCAGTCCGCCGCCAGATGGATTACATAGTCTATTTCTTTCAGGAGTGCAGCATGCTTTTCGATATTTTTTAGGTCATCATGGACGATAGTTACGTTTGGGAAATCGTAAGGATTGAACTTAAGCTTGTTTAGGTCCCTAACGAGAAGATTGAGCTGATAGTTGGGATTATGGATCAGGGCATCAAAAAGATAATGGCCAACGCAGCCGCTTGCCCCGGTGATAAAAATCTTTTCCATGCCTTAGATGGGTTCTGCTGTCGCCTGGTAAGGTGAGGGAAGCGCTATCTTGCAGTGTGCAATCAGCATAACGCCATTATAACATTTCTACCGTTAATTTCGTAATCCTCTTGATCCCGCCCCATTGAGGTTTGCTGGCTTTGCCCAGCCGGGCCATCTCTTCCAGCCTTTTCTCATCATGCAGCAGAGCCAGCAATTGTTCGGCCCTCTGTTTGGTATCGCCGGAGAGGATCAACATCGAATCGCCGGTGATCTTGTGTATCTCCTGCCAGCGCCGCAGGGTCGTTTGGGCGCCGCTGCCCGGGAAGCAGACGACCGGCCGGCCGAAAGCGACCGCCTGCTCGTTGGCGATGCCGGCCAGGCCGATAATGAGCTTTGAGCGCAGGCAGACGTCGCCAAATTTGCCTTCGATCAGGCGAATCGGCTTTGGAAAATCTTTAATGCGGTCAAGAATGCCTTTTGTCTTGAGTTTTTCGCGGTCAAGAGTTGATGCGATTAGCCCAACATAATCTAGGCCTTTGAGCTCTTGCAGAACATCGAGGATAAGATTCAAGTTGTCATAAGCCTCTTCGCGCGTGCCGGGCAGGATGCCGATGACCGTTCTGTCTTTGGCTAGCCCAAAATCCTCGCCCGTCACTTCGACATAATCCATGACCCAACTGCCAAGGTACACGGCGGGCAGCCCTTCCTTTTGCAGATACTCGGCGGTTTCCCGGTCCTGGACGACGATGGTTTGACAGAATTTTTTCATGAGCCAGAGCTCGAGCGGCCAATAACCGGCGATCCTGACCGATTTTGGCCCGTCGACAAAGATCAGCGGCTTCTTGCCGAAGAGCCCGCACAGCGCCACGACGTAGGCATCGCCGACCGCGACTATCATGTCGGCGTTTTTGGCTTCGGCACGAAGCAAGGAAATTTGCTTTGCAAATTGCCCAAACAGTCCGGCCCGGAGATCATTAATAAAGTGGAACAAACCCTCTTTGGCAAAGCCGCCGCTGGGCAGGATCGTTCTCAAGCCGAGGTTCGGTATCTCTTTTCTGTCATAGGCCTTGCCCAGGCCGACCAGGGGTAGGGCGCGCAGTTCAATATCAGGCATTAGGCTGCGAAGTTCCGCTCCGATGGCCGCGGCAGCGAGGTCCTCCGCGTGGCCGTTGCTGACTAATAGGATACTAGGGGGTAGGGGGTGGGGAGTAGAGACAATTTTACCTGACAGGCAGATCGCAAAGATCTGAAGAAAAGCGGCGAGCTTTTGTTTGTTAGGGAGCAGGGGGTAGAGAGTAGCCGAAAAAATAACCGCAAGCAGCATGGTCAAGGCGAGCAAGGCGCGGTAGAGCTGGTAAACAAAATAGCCGTAATGTTTTTTGGCGAAATAGAGGCCGCCGCGAAAACCCTCGACAAATATCTTCTGGTTGAACTTTTTGATCGTGTAGCCGCCAAAGTGAGTGACTTCGGCTTCCGGAACAAAAAATACTTTCCAGCCGGCGGCCCGGATCCTCCGGCACCAGTCGAGGTCGTCGTTGGAGAAGAAAAAGTTCTCATCGAGCCCGCCGACTTTATCTATCACCTCGCGGCTGACCATCAGGCAGGCGCCGATGACATAATCGACGGCGACCGGTTTGCCCGACAGCCAGAACCGCTTATTGAACAGGCCGCCCTGGTGCTGGGGCGTGCCGTC
>JAGVQF010000193.1 GCA_020051815.1 Candidatus Saganbacteria bacterium
CATGTAAGCAGTTTTGAAATAGCTCTTTCAATGTGTTAAAATCCCTCCATGGAACTCACCGGCGCTCAAGCCCTGCTTGAGTCACTAAAACACGAAGGCGTCGACATAATTTTCGGTTACCCCGGCGGGGTTGTCCTGCCCCTTTATGACGCCATGTTCTCCGACAAAAGGATCAAGCATGTGCTCGTTCGCCACGAACAGGGCGCCGCCCACGCTGCCGACGGCTACGCCAGAGCGACCGGCAAGGTCGGCGTTTGTCTTGCGACCTCCGGCCCCGGCGCGACCAATCTGACGACCGGCATCGCCAACGCCCACATGGATTCGATCCCGATGATCGCGATCACGGGACAAGTGGCAACCTCCCTTTTGGGCCGCGATTCGTTCCAGGAGGCCGACGTCACCGGCCTGACGATGCCGATCTCAAAGCACAATTACCTGATCAAGAAAGCCGCCGACCTGCCGCAGACGATCAAAGAAGCTTTCTATGTCGCCCGGAGCGGCCGGCCCGGACCGGTCGTCATCGATATCCCTAAAGATGTTTTCACGTCAAAAATTGACTATAAATATCCGGATAAAGTTGATATCCCAAGCTACAAGCCCAGGACGGAAGGCCATCCCAAGCAGATCGCCCTGGCGGTCAAGGCGATCCAGGCCGCCAAAAAGCCGGTCATCTATGCCGGCGGAGGCGTCATCGCCGCCAACGCGGCCGGCGAACTGAAAGAACTGGCCGAAAAATGCAATATCCCGGTCACCACGACCCTCATGGGGATCGGCGCTTTTCCGGAGACGAGCGAGCTCTCGCTCGGCATGCTTGGCATGCACGGCACGGCCTACGCCAATTACGCGGTGACCGACAGCGACCTCCTGATCGCCATCGGCGCCCGCTTTGACGACCGGGTGACCGGGCATATCGCCAAGTTCGCCCCGAACGCGAAGATCATCCATCTCGATATCGATCCGGCCGAGATCGGCAAGAATGTCCGCGTCGATATCCCGATCGTCGGCGACGTCAAAAAAGTCCTGCGCGCCCTGCTTGATAAGATCGGACCAAAGGAAAAGCACGTTCAATGGGTCGAGCAGATCGATGACTGGAAAAAGAAGTACCCATTGAGCTATAAGAAGGACAGCCAGCTCAAGCCGCAATATATCATCGAGCAGACCTACGAAATGACCAAGGATCGCGACACGATCATCGCGACCGAGGTCGGCCAGAACCAGATGTGGGCGGCCATGTTCTATAAATATACCAAAGCGCGCAGTTTTATCTCCTCGGGCGGCCTCGGCACAATGGGCTTTGGCCTGCCGGCCGCCAACGGCGCCCAGTTCGGCCGGCCGGACGCCCTGGTCATCGACTTTGCCGGCGACGGCTCGATCCAGATGAATATCCAGGAGCTGACGACCGCCGTCAACCATAAACTGCCGATCAAGATCTTTGTGCTCAATAACAGTTTTCTCGGCATGGTCCGCCAGTGGCAGGAGCTGATCTATGACAAACACTATTCGCACACCCAGCTCTGCAACAATCCCGATCTCGTCAAGATCGCGGAGGCCTACGGCGCGGCCGGGTTCCGGGTGACCAAGCCCGAAGAAGTGCGCGGCGCGCTCGAACAGGCGTTCGCGATCAACGATCGGCCAGTGCTAATCGATTTTGTCATCGCCAAAGAGGAGAATGTGTTTCCTTTTGTGCCTCCAGGCCAACCGATCAATGAGATGATAATCGACTGATATGAAACACACAATAAGCGTAATAGTTGAGAACAAACCGGGCGTCCTCTCGCGCGTCAGCGGACTCTTCTCCCGTCGCGGGTTCAACATCGAATCGCTGGCGGTCGGTACGACCGAAGACCCCAAAATGTCGCGCATGACGATCGTGGTCGAGGGCGACGAGCAGGACCTTGAGCAGATCACCAAACAGCTCTACAAGCTGATCGACACGCTCAAGGTTTTTGACATACCAACGGACAAAGCCGTCGAGCGAGAGCTTTTGCTGATCAAAGTCGCGGCGAGTGAAAAGACCCGGCAGGAGATCACCCAGATCGTCGATATCTTCCGCGGCAAGGTCGTCGACGTGGCCGAGACATCGCTCACGATCGAAGTGACCGGCGACGCCAGCAAGGCCGAGGGCGCGATAAAATTGCTGACAAAGTTCGGCATCAAGGAATTGGTCAGGGGCGGTAAGATCGCGCTTCAACGCGGCAGCGCAGAATAATTTTTTTGGAGTCTCTCGACTTCGCTCGAGACAAGGAGGAAAATAAAATGGCTAAGGTTTATTATGACAAGGACGCTGATCTCAAGGTTCTGAAAGGCAAAACGATCGCGGTGATCGGCTTCGGCTCGCAGGGCCATGCCCAGTCCCAAAATCTGAAAGAGAGCGGTCTCAACGTGATCGTGGCCGAAGTTGAAGGGACGCCCAACTGGGAGCGGGCGCAGAAAGCCGGCTTTAAGCCGATGTCGGCGGAGGAGGCGGCGGCCAAGGGCGACATCATCCAGATGCTGATCCCGGACGAGCTCCAGGCGATCGTCTATAAAACCGTGATCGCCAAGCACATGAAAAAAGGCAAGACCCTGATGTTCTCCCACGGTTTCAACATTCACTTCCACCAGATTATGCCGCCGGAGACGGTTGACGTCATCATGGTCGCGCCCAAGGGCCCGGGCCCGATGGTTAGAAAAATGTATGAAGACGGCGCCGGCGTTCCCGCCTTGATCGCCATCTATCAGGACGCTTCCGGCAAAGCTAAAGAGACCGCCCTCGCCTACGCTAAAGG
>JAGVQF010000142.1 GCA_020051815.1 Candidatus Saganbacteria bacterium
CCGGCGCCATCGGCATCATCGGCGCCTCGGGCATGGCCTTTGATGAACTGCGCAAAGAGATCAAAATCGCGAGGGAGCGGGCGGCGGGAGGCATTGTCGGCATCAACATTATGTTCGCCGCCAGGGATTTTATCGGCGTTGTCCAGACGGCCATCCAGGAAAAAATCGACCTCATTATCACGGGGGCTGGTTTTTCCCGAGACATCTTTAAATACGGCAAGGACGGCAACACCCCGATCGTTTCCATTGTCTCCACTGCCCGCCTCGCGGAAACCGCCGAACGGCTGGGCGCCTCGGCCATCGTCGTTGAAGGCAAAGAGGCCGGCGGCCACCTGGGCACCGACCGGTCGATCTGGGATATTTTTCCCGAAGTCAAAAAAGCGGTTTCACTCCCGGTCATCGCCGCCGGCGGCATCATTGACGGCGCGGAAATGTGCCGCGCGCTCAAGATCGGCGCTAACGGCGTCCAGATGGCGACGCGCTTTGTTCTCTCCGATGAGTGCAACGCGGCCCTGTCTTATAAACAGCGCTACCAGACCGCGACCAAAGACGATGTCGTCATCATTGCTTCGCCGGTCGGCCTGCCCGGCCGGGCGATCAAGACGGCTTTCGTCGAAAACATCCTGGCCGACAAGGCCCCGCGGCCGGCCGGCTGCGATTTCTGCCTCAAAAAATGCTCGCTCAAATACTGCATCATCCAGGCCCTGATCAATTCCCAGAAAGGCGACATCGATCACGGCGTGGTCTTTTCCGGCGAATACGTCTGGAAGATCAAGGACCGCACGATCAAACCTGCCGCCAAGATCGTGGCCGAGATCCTTGCGGAAGCCAGGGGAGCCGGCTGTTGACCAGGGTCGTTATCACCGGCCTGGGCGTTGTCTCCCCCATCGGCACCGGCAAAGAAACATTTTGGGCCAACCTCACGGCGGGCAAGAACGGCATCGGCCCCATCACCCACTTTGACACCACCGGTTTTACGTCTCGAATCGCGGGCGAAGTTAAAGACTTTGAGCCCGGCCTCTACATGGAAAAAAAAGAAGCCAAGCGCCTGGTTAAGTTCATCCAGTTCGGCGTGGCCGCTTCAAAGCTGGCCATTGAAGACGCGAATTTACAAATAACGCCGGAGAATGCCGCCGACATCGGGGTCATTTTCGGCTCCGGCATCGGCGGCATCGGCTTTCTTGAAGAGCAAGCCAGGACATTGCATGAAAAGGGGCCGGACCGCTTGAGCCCTTTCACCGTCCCGTTCATGATCACCGATATGGCCGCCGGCTACATCTCGATCCTGCTCGGCGCCAAGGGGCCGAACATGTGCGTCGTCACCGCCTGCGCCACCGGCACCAATTGCATCGGCGAGGCTTTTAAGCTGATTCAGCGCGGCGGCGCCACCGCCGTCATCGCCGGCGGGTCCGAAGCCGCCATTACACCTCTGGGCATCGGCAGTTTTTGCGCCGCCCGCGCTCTCTCCAACGCCGGCAGCCGGCCATTCGACAAAACACGCGACGGCTTTGTCATGGGCGAAGGCGGCGGCTCTGTTATCCTCGAAGATCTTGAGTCGGCGCAGGCACGCGGCGCCAGGATCTACGCCGAGATCGCCGGCTACGGTATGAGCGGCGACGCCTATCACATCACTTCGCCCGCCCCGGGCGGCGAGGGCGCGATCCGGGCCATCCGCGCCGCTCTCAAGGACGCTAAGATGAGCCCGGCTGAAATAGATTACGTCAACGCGCACGGCACCTCGACCGAGTTAAACGACAAATTCGAAACGATGGCGCTCAAAACCGCTTTTGGCGATCACGCCCGCAAACTGGCCATCAGCTCGAACAAGTCGATGCTCGGCCACCTGCTCGGGGCTTCGGGCGCGGTCGAGTTTGTCGCGACCACCTTGTCGGTCGTCAATGACCTCGCCCCGCCGACGATCAATTACGGGACGCCGGACCCGGATTGCGACCTCGATTATGTGCCGAATCAGTCGAGAAAAATGGCTATCAACGCCGCTATCTCCAACTCCTTCGGTTTCGGCGGGCACAACGCCATACTGGTGGTAAAGAAATTTATCTGATGTTATAATGCGGCGTGTGAAAAAACACGCGCTCGCCGCTTTTATTCTGGCTATATTCGCGTTCGCAGTTTGGGCCGAACAGCCCGTTTACACCTCCCCATATCCGCAGATCGATATCTCGGGCTTCAAAAAATGGGAGCGCAAAGAGGTCGGCGTCGAACCCAGCCGCAATTATTTCACCGGCAAGACCCAGCTGGGCGGTTTCTATCCGACTTTTTCCGGCGGCCCCTGGCAGGAGCGGCTCCAACTCAAGATCTTTGGCCAGCTTTCGGAAGATCTCTCGGTCACTTATGACCTCGACCAGCAGCCGGAAACGCCCGAGCGCTTCGACGTCAAAGTCAAATATTACAACAACGAGCTGACCTTCGGCGATATTAATGCCAACTTCACCGGCAATGAATTCGTCTCGGCCAATAAATTCCTGAACGGCGTCATGCTGACCGCCAAAGACAGCTGGTACGATATCCTGACCGTCCCCTCGGCCAAACTAAAAAGCCAGAGCCAGCCCCTGACCTCGCAAAAGGGCAACAACACGCGCGGGCCCTACAATCTGGGCCACGGCTCGATCGTCGAGGGCTCCGAGCAGGTCCAGTTGAACGGCGTCTACCTCCGGCGCAACACAGATTACACGATCGATTATTTCGAAGGCAAGCTCACTTTTAACCGGATACTCAACACGACCGACGAGTTTAAATATTCTTACGAATTCACCAACGTGCTCGACCTATTCTTCCCCGCCCTCTCCAAGCGCGATTTCTTAGGCTTCCAATCAAGGTTCACGATCGATCCGGACCAATTCGGCAAGCCGGCGCCCAAGGCGGAGCCGGTTGTGATCGGCGCGCGCGATATCTTCCCTTCCGGCGGCTCGGTCGAGCCGGAGGCGCTTGAGGGAGAATCCTCCGGCCAGTACCAGCTGAGACGCGCCCCCGTCATCAACTTCAGCGAGACGCTGACCTTTATGGGGACCCGGCTGAAGAAGAACGACGATTATATCATCCGCTACGATTCGGGCGAGATCAAGCTGCTGACCCGTTTCCTCCCATCTTCGGAAGAGGCGCTGGTGGTCGAATACAACTATTTTGAAACCTCGAAAGAATCGGAAGCGCTCGCCGGAATCGGCAGCCGCGGCCCCTATCACGTAAGTCACGGCAATCTCGTGCCGGGCAGCGAAAGGATCGAGGTGGACGGCCGGCTTTTTGTCAGGGACCTCGATTACAAGATCGCCTACCACAACGGCGAAGTCATGTTCGGCCTGGTCATCGGCCCGACCTCCCAGATCAAGGCCAGCTACAGCTATAACGTGATGGCCCTGCCGCCGGCCGCTCAAACAAAATTCCCGAAAGAACTGAAACTGGGCGCGACTTATATGAGAGAATCGGCCAAGCAGAGCGCCGCCGCCCCCACGGCCACCATCGTTGATTCTTTCACCGGCCAAACGCTCATCGCCGGCAATTATGTGCTCACGTTGAAGAACCGCCCGATCCTGCCCTCCAGCGAAGCCGCGCTGGTCGTGACCCTGCGCCAGGGCGGCGTGACTCGCCAGCTGACTTTTGAAGTCGATTACACCGTTCCGACGGTTGAGGCCGATGCGGCCGGCAATTACAACGTTATTCCGCCGGCGCCGCTTTCTTACGTCACCGATCATGCCGACCCCAGCGATGGCTACGACACCGGCACGCTCTACTTTTATAATCAGAGCATTAATTCGACCGACGAGATCAATGTCGCCTACACATATCAGAAGAACATCGTCGGCAAATATGCCGATGTCGGCAACGGCAACCGGGGGCCCTATTTCCTGCGCAACATCCGCCAGATCGTCCCCGGCTCGGAAACCGTCCAGGTCTGGGACCAGGGCTCCTCCTCCATCGTCACTTACACGCGCAATCCCGGCTTTGACGCCACGGCGGGCGAGACCGGTTATTCGCTTAATTATGACCCCAATAATCCATCGATCACTTTCAACAATCCGCTGGCGACGACCAAGAACTTCCAGGTCATCTATCAATATGTGCCGGTGACCGCCGCGACCGGCGGCAACATCGCCCAGGCGGCCTATGGCTTTGACGGCAGTTTTAAGATCGGCAATATTTTTAAGATCGATTCAGCTTACGCCCGGAGCGAGACCGACCAAGTCTATGTGGCCGAAACCTCCGTCGAGACCTTTGCCGGCAGCGGGGCCAAGCTCTACGCCCTGCATTCGCCCGCCGCCCTGATCGAAGGCAGCGAAAAGATCCTGGTCAACAACCAGCTGGTCAACCGCGATATCGATTATTTCATAACCTATACCGCGCCGGGCTCATTTAACTTTTTCTATATATCGCCGACAACGCTTGACACTATTTCCGTCGAATATAAATTCCAGTCCAGCTCCGGCTTGTCGGCCTCGACCGAAACAAAGGTCGATACGGCCTTTCGCCTGGGCGCCGAAACGAGGTTGTTCGGCGACGCCCTGACCGTCAGCGGCCAGACCAAGAAGATCGGCTTCGACTTCTCGCCGCTGGGCGGCACGGCCATTGGCCTCGGCTCAAATTACGAAGAATACAATGTTGGCTACAAACCGGAATATCATTCTTTCTCCGCCAATTACGCTTACAAATTCAACCAGAACCCGATCGGCGCCACCCGCCGGACCTTTTTGCGCAGTTATGATAATTCTCTGGCCGCCGGCATCAATCCGGGCGGGCTGGCCAGGATCGACTTCGGTTTCCGCTCATTCTCGACGCTTGACGATCCGCTCACTCCCGGCGCGCTGCATACGAGCGATAATCTGCAGACCTCATATTCCGGCAGTGTTGTGCCGGTCGACTGGCGCAGGGGCGCGCTGACTCTCAGCCAAAAATACGAATACCGCAAGACGACATCTAAAAATCACGTGGTTAACGTCGACGACCCCAACCGCTCGACGCAGAATATCGATTATTATCACGCCGGCAGCAATTTAAAGCTCACCGACCGCCTCGGGCTCGGCTTTGACTTTCAGTATAACGAACCGATCACGCTTGGCTCGCTGGAGACCAAGACCGCCCACACCCGGGCCGTTGACAACGCCTACAACCTTTCCCTCGACCTGACGCCCGGCTTCCTGCAAAAATTGACCACGCGGGTCGCGATCCTGAATCACACTGATTATAAGATCGTACCCGAGGCTAAGGCGGTCGACACAAAAAACGAGACCTACCACATGGATGTCACGCCCTTCGCCATGCTGACGGGTTCGCTCGACCACAATCGCCAGGAGCGGACGGCGTATGTAGCGGGGGGAACCAACCCGCTTAGCTTGAGAACAAGCGGCACGACGCGCTTGGCGCCTTTCGCCTGGCTGTCAACCGGCTTAAACGCCTCAAAGAGCGAAAACGTGCCGGAAACCGGCGCCGACAACAAGAGCGACGGCCGCACGATCGGTTGGGACGCCGATTACACCCCGCTCACTTTAAGTTTTCTCCGGCTGAATTCGCGCTTTGCCGCCTCCGACCAGCGCCAGTCGGCGCCCGCCGGCGCGCAAACGGTCACGACCAAAACAAACACGCTGTCGCAGACCTACACGCTCAATCTGACGCTGATCCCCCTCCTGCCGCTGACTTTTAGCTACAACCAGGAAGACTATAAGAACTCCAACAATTCGACCACGGCGCCGGTCACGACGGAAACCTCGAACAACACGGTGACCGGCTCGACCGCCCTCACCCTGCCGTTTTTGCCGCAACTGACCCTTTCCGCCGATTACACGCGCAAGATCACAATGGATAAGCGGGCCGATGTCAGCCGGCCAAAAACGCTCGTGAACGGCAAAGCCAGCTACAAAGTTTTCAGCTGGGGAACGCTCATCTATGACCTGGCCGACGAGAAGAACAAGGGCGAGGTGCAAGCGGGCGCCGTGGCCGACCTGGATTACCAAAAGACGACGACAACGATCGGCTTGAACATCGTCATCCCGGTCGACAATCCGGTGCTAATCAACTTTACGGTCATCGCCTCGCTCAAGACCGTTGATTACAAGAACAACAAGAATAATAGTGATGACTTTAGAGCCAGCCTGTTCTCTTTCGAAGGGACGATGAACTTCTAGTTGAGGACGATGATCTTGCCCCGGCCGATCACCTTTTTATCCGCGGTGACCTGATAGAGATAGATGCCGCTCGGCACGGCCGCCCCGTAGAGGTTGAGACCGTTCCACGACGGGTTGTTGGCGCCGGCCTTGCCGCCGTTCTCGCCGGTCGCATAGGTTTTTTGCCAGACCAGGTTGCCGTTAACGTCAAACAAGTAGATGGTCGCGTCAAAATTTCCGGCCAGGCTGTAGCTGAAGATCACTTCTGATGTCGAATCGGCGCCCGACCGCACGAACGGGTTGGGCAGGGCGAACGTTGGCGGCAGAGCACCGGTCGCCTGAACGGCCTTGGTCGGCGCAGAAGCCAGGATGTTGAGCCCGACCGATTCGACCGAGGCATTGCCGACCCGGTCGTAGACCGTCAGCCGCAAAGTATATGTGCCCGACAGGCCGGCGGTCTCCCAGGTCGCCAGGGCGCCGGACTCGATCGAGACATAAAAGGTGCCGAGCGTCTGATATGTCGTCGGCTCGCTGCCGGCGCCATACTCCAATATATAATGATCAAAATATTCGTCGGTCGCTTTGCCAGTAATGACGACCTGGCCCTCAACCGACGCGCCGTCGGCAGGCGTTGTAATGGCGGCCTCCGGCGTCACGTTGTCGACCACTACCGAAACCCTGGCTTCAGAGGACGTTCCGTCAATCCCCCAGACCAGTAACCTCAGAGTGTACGGGCCATAGCGGCCGGCCGCCGTATTCCAACTCGCCAGCTGGCCGCTTTCAACGGAGGTAACGCTTACTATTATCGTCTCTTCGATGGCGCCGTTCTTGAGGGCGGCAACCTCGTAGCTCGAAAAGTTCCAGCCGCCGGCAGTCCCAGTTATTGTCTTAGTTCCCCTGATGAACTCGCCGCTTTCTGGTGAGGTGATTTCCGACAGGAGCCCGGAAAGAGCCCGGTAAGCGTTGATCCGGCCGCCGCCTAATTTGCCTTCATAACCAGGGTTAAGCGAGTCAATGTTATCAGCGAAAGTCGTGATCTGTGTATAGGCCGCCGCGTTGCTCATGGCCGGATTGACGGCCTTGATCAGGCCGGCCAGGCCAGCCACAAATGGCGAGGCCAGTGAAGTGCCGTTCCAGCCGTTGGCGTATCTGCCGCTCATATTGGTGCTGAATATTGCCGTCCCTGGAGCCGCGGCATCGACCCAGGTGCCGTAATTTGAGGCCTGGACCTGGCCGGTTTCGGGATCGAGGCCGCTCCAGACCGAGCGCGCATCGTTCTGATCGGTGGCGGCCACCGCCAAAACCGTCGTGTAGTATGCTGGATAAGTGTTCCAATCGACATTGCCGTTGCCGGCCGCGGCCACCAGCACGATCCCGGCGTTATAGGCCTCCAGACACCTGTCCTTTAAGCTGGCTGGATTCTCTTCCGTATAATGATCGGCGCCGTTATTGTACTGGCCCAGGCTCATGTTGGCCGCCACAATATTCGTGCCCGTGGTTTTTTTGGCCGTCAGATAGGCCAGCGCTTCGCTGATGCTCGTGATATTGCCGCTGCCGTTATTGTCCAGAACTTTGATCGGCAGGATCTTAGCGTGCCAGTCCAGGCCGGCCACACCCAGGCTATTGTTGGTCACCGCGCCAATGATCCCCGAAACGGCCGTGCCATGGCCAAAATCATCCAGGGGATCGGTGCCGCCCGAAACATAATTTTTCGCGTCGGTCAAGTCAACTTTGCCGCTAAAGTCCTCGTGATCGTAGTTGATGCCGGTGTCGAGGACGGCGATGATCGCTTCGTTGGTGCCAGTCGTTTTGACCCAGCCGGCGGGCGCTTTGACTTTGACTAACCCCCATTGTTCGCTGTAAGATGGGTCGTTCGGCGTGATGTCAAAGGCCCGAAC
>JAGVQF010000097.1 GCA_020051815.1 Candidatus Saganbacteria bacterium
AAAAACTCGGCGAACTCCTGGGCGTGGTTGTCATTCCGACCATCGCTACCGACGGGGTGGGTATATGGGAGCTGAAAGAAGCGATCAAGGCCGCGATCGGCGCGGCGCGGAGCTATCAGCCAAAACCGCTTGAGGAAAACGCCAAAGACAACCGCGAGCGCCAGCGCCGGATCGTTGAGATCTTTAACTCTGTTGTAAAAAAAATGCCGCGCGGTACGCTCTTGCTTGAGCGGCTGGGCGATTTTACGATGCGCCCGCTGACCGGTATCCCGGTCCTTTTCTTTGTCCTCTGGCTGATGTACCAGGTTGTCGGGGTCTGGGCGGCCGGGGACGGGGTGGGCTTTATGGAAGAAGTCGTCTTTGGCCAATATATTAACCCCTGGTCGATCAAACTGGCCGACCTGATCATCCCGATCCCATTGGTCAAAGAATTCTTTGTCGGAGAATACGGCGTCATCACCATGGCGCTCTCTTATGCGATCGCGATCATCCTGCCGATCCTGACCGCTTTCTTTCTTTTCTTTTCGATCCTTGAGGACTCGGGTTATTTGCCGCGCCTGGCCATTCTTTTGAACCGCTCGTTCCGGGTGATCGGGCTCTCGGGCAAAGCGGTCATCCCCATGGTCCTTGGCCTTGGCTGCGACACGATGGCGACAATGACGACGCGGACGCTCGAAACCAAAAGGGAGAGAGTGATCGCGACAATGCTGCTGGCGCTGGCTATTCCTTGTTCGGCCCAGCTTGGGGTCATCCTGGGGATGATCGGCGGGCTCTCGGCCAAAGCGACCCTGATCTGGGCCGGTGTCGTGATCTTTATCTTCTTCCTAACCGGCTTTCTGATGGCCCGGCTCATGCCGGGGCGGTCATCCGACTTTATCATGGAGATCCCGCCGATCCGCCTGCCGAAGCTGAAAAATATTTTCGTCAAGACGCTGGGCCGCATTGAATGGTACCTGAAAGAAGCAGTGCCGCTCTTTATTTATGGCACGATCGCCCTTTTTGTCTTCGACAAGATCTATGTTTTGAAGCTGATCGAAAACCTGGCCAGCCCGCTGGTCGTCTCTTTCATGGGCCTGCCGGCCAAAGCGACGGAGGCCTTCCTGATCGGCTTTTTCCGCCGCGATTACGGCGCGGCCGGGCTCTATGCGCTGGCCAGGGCCGGTCTTTTATCGCCGACACAGATCGTGGTCAGCCTGGTGACCATTACATTATTCATTCCCTGCCTGGCCCAGTTGCTGGTCATGATCAAAGAGCGGGGGATGAAGACCGCGCTTGGTATCGTGGCCTTTATTTTCCCGTTCGCTTTCCTGGTCGGGGGTATCTTGAATTTTGTCTTGAGATACTTTAAGGTGGCGCTATGAAGTGCCCGTTGTGCGGCAAGGAATTTGAATTTTCGCGCGAGGTCTGCGCGAATTGCCCACTGCATTCCGGCTGTGACCTGGTCAAATGCCCGAACTGCGGCTATGAATTCCCTAAGGGCTCAAAGATCGTAGACTTTTTTACAAAATTATTTAAACCGAGGAGGCAAAAACATGACGGCCAGAGAAGTTGAGGAAATATTAGAAATAATCTGGATGAAAAAAGAAGAGGGCAAGCGCGACCTCTGCGTCGTCGAAGATGAGATCAGGTCTGAAAAACTGCAAAACATGCTCGAGGCGATGCAAAAAGACGGCTTTGTCACGATAACCGGCGCCCAGGTTTCTTTTACCGACAAAGGCGAGAGGGAAGCGGCGGCCCTCATCCGGCGCCACCGGCTGGCGGAGCGTCTTTTAATGGACGTGCTGGAGACCAGCCGCGACGGCCTTGAGGATTCGGCCTGCCAGTTCGAACACATTCTCTCGGAAGAAGTGACCGACGCGATCTGCACATTGCTTGGCCATCCCAAAGAATGCCCGCACGGCCTGCATATTCCGGAAGGGAAATGTTGCGTAAAAGCTAAAGAGGTCTTGGAAAGCCTGGTGACGACGCTGGACAAGGTTGGAGTGGGTGAGCGGGTGATCGTCGCTTACATCTTGACCCATAACCATCCGCGCCTGCACAAGCTGATGTCGTTTGGCATCGCCCCCGGGATCGCGATCAAGGTCCACCAGAAATCGCCTTCCTACGTCATTCAGGTCGAGGAGACGCAGATCGCGCTGGAGCAGGAAGTGATCCAGGATATCTACGTCAGGAAAACGGCATGAAGAACAGGATCGTTTTGGCGATCACGATAATGGCCATTTTTATTTCCGCCGCTTTCGCGCTGGCTGGCCAGCCGTCAGAAAATTTTAGCCTGCCTGATCTGGCCGGTAAAACCGTGCGCCTCTCCGATCACAAAGGCAAAGTAATATTCTTGAATTTCTTTGCCACCTGGTGCCCGCCCTGCCGGGCCGAGATGCCGTCGATGCAGAAGCTGGCCGAACGGCTCAAGGGCAAGAATTTTGTCCTCTTGGCGGTCTCCGTCGATCGCGATCTGAACAAGCTGAAAACTTTTGTCGCGCAAAATAAGTACGCTTTTAAGATCTTAAGCGACGCCGACGGGGCGGTCGCCGCGCGCTACAATGTCAGCGGCATTCCCTCGACATTTATCATCGATAAAAAAGGGAAGCTCGTCGAGAATGTCATCGGCAGCCGTGATTGGTTCGAGAAAACAGCGGTTGACCGGTTCGAACAGCTGATCAGGGTAAAATGATGAATAGCGTGACCTTTCCGGTCGCATTTTTGGCCGGTCTGCTCTCCTTCTTCTCTCCCTGCGTCCTGCCTCTGATCCCATCTTATCTTTCATACATCACCGGCCTCACGCTGAAGCACCTGACCGACAATAAAAGTGAAACGCGGCGGCTGACAGTGGTCAATTCGCTCGTTTTTATACTCGGTTTTTCGCTTGTTTTCATAGCGCTTGGCGCGGCGGCCAGTTTCGCGGGGCAGTGGCTTTTCCGCTACCGCGACCTGATCAGGGTTATCGGCGGCTGGCTGATAATTTTCCTTGGCGTCTCTTTCCTGGGCGTTTTCAAATTAAAATTCCTTGAGGTAGAAAAAAGATTGAATATCAAGGTCACCTCAAAGGGCTACCGCCGCTCTTTTCTGGTGGGAATTATTTTCGCGGCGGCCTGGACCCCCTGTGTTGGGCCGATCCTCGGCTCGATCCTGGCCCTGGCCGGCTCCACCGGCACCGCCGGGCAGGGGGCGCTGCTTTTAGCCTTTTATTCGCTGGGCTTTGGCTTGCCTTTTTTCCTGGCCTCGCTGGCCGTCGATTCTCTCCTGGTTTACCTCAAAAAACTCGGCAAATATATGTGGGTCATAAACCTGGCCAGCGGTCTTTTCCTTATTTTGATCGGTCTCCTGTTATTGACTGGCAATTTCAATCTATTGTTGTATAATTAGCTCGGCCTAAGGAATCTCGAGGAGGTGATGAGGCGTTTATAACTTCCGGTCGAGTATCCGTTAAAGGAGGAAATTTATTTATGATGTTTGGAATACTTAGTTTATCGCACGTAATTCTTGTCGCTGCCATAGTCCTGGGCTTTGCCCACTTGATCTGGCTCCTCTCGGTTAAAGAATCTGGCACGACCAAATTGATCGGCCAGGTCATCGCCTGGGTGATCGTCGTCGCTGTCGTTCTTATCCTTGTCATTGGCGGCTACGAAGGCAAGAAATGGGGAATGAAGGGCGGTATGATGATGTGCCCGATGGGTGGTATGATGGATAAAGGCAAGATGATGATGGACAAGGATATGATGATGAAAGACAAGGGTATGATGGAGATGCATAAGAAAATGATGAAGTAGTCGCGTCTCGCGTCAGCAGTTAGTTTTGACTGCCCCCGATGAAAGTCGGGGGCATTTTTTTTGAGGGGTCGAACAACAGCCCTCACCCGCTAACGCTTAACCTCCCTCCCTCTCCCAGAGGGAGAGGGTAAATACAAAAAATGTCTTTCCTTCTCCCTCTGGGAGAAGGGGGCGACTTTAATGCTAGCGGATGAGGGCTGTGAATTTCTTAGTTTTTGTCTTTCTTTTTCTTCGGTTTGTCAGACCGCGACCGATATGATAAAATTATAAAAAAGGGAGGAGAAAAAATGGCGATAAAGAAAGTTGAGATCATTGATGGTTGCATTTCG
>JAGVQF010000116.1 GCA_020051815.1 Candidatus Saganbacteria bacterium
CGCGACGGAGGTTGGGGTCAACCGGATCGAGATCGCTTCGCGGGCAGAAATGATTGCGCAGATCGAGGTCGAGCGTTCGGTCAAGGCGAAAAGATTCGTCGATAAAAGGAAAAAACCATGACCAGGATCGCGATAATCGACGGCATCAGGACGCCGTTCATCAAGGCGGGGACAGATTTTGCCGATATCAGCGCGCAGGAGCTTGGCCGCCTCGCGGTCAGGGAACTGCTGGAGCGGACCGCCTTTGATCCCGAGCTAATTGACGAGGTCATCATCGGCAATGTGGCGACGCCGTTTGACGCCGCCAACATCGCCCGGGTCATCTCGATCCTGGCCGGCATCCCCAAAGACAAAACGGCTTACACCGTCTCCCGGAACTGCGCCTCGGGCCTCGAGGCGATCACCTCCGCCTACGAAAAGATCATGGTCGGCTCGGCCAATATCGTCGTCGCGGGGGGGGCGGAATCGATGTCCAATATCCCCCTGATCTACCAGAAAGAGACCGCCAATATTTTTGCCGACATCATGAAAGCGAAAAAGCCGCTGGCCAAGCTTTTGAATTTCCTGCGCTTCCGGCCGCGGCATTTTCTCAACCCGGTCGTCGGCCTGATGGCGGGGTTGACCGACGTGACCTGCGGCCTGATCATGGGCAATACGGCCGAGGTCGTCGCCCGGGAATACGGTATTTCGAGAAAAGCGGCCGACGAATTCTCTCTGCAAAGCCATCTCAAGGTCTTAAAGGCGGCGGCCAAACTCCGGGAAGAAATAGTGCCGGTCCCGATCCCCCCTAAATATAAGAAAGTCGTTGAGGCCGATAACGGCGTCAGGGAGAATATCAGCCTGGCCGGCCTGGAAAAATTGAAACCTTACTTTGACCGCAAAAGCGGGACCGTGACCACCGGCAATTCTTCGCAGATCACCGACGGCGCCTGCGCCCTCCTCATCATGAAGGAGGAGAGGGCCAAAGAGTTGGGTTACGAGCCGCTCGGCTACATCCGCTCCTTCGCCTATGCCGGGGTCGAGCCGAGAAAAATGGGGATCGCTCCGGCCTACGCCATCCCCAGGGCGCTGGGTAAAGCCGGCCTCAAGCTCTCGGATATCGGCCTGATCGAGATCAATGAGGCCTTTGCCGCGCTGATCATCGCGGTCGGGCAGCAGCTTGAATTGAATGGCACAGGCAAACTGGACATGGAGAAACTCAACGTCAACGGCGGGGCGGTCGCCCTTGGCCACCCGGTTGGCGCCACGGGTTCGCGGCTGGTCATCACACTGCTCAAAGAGATGAAGCGGCGGGACCTCAAATACGGCCTGGCTTCGCTCTGCATCGGCGGCGGGCAGGGCGGCGCGATCGTGGTGGAGCGCTAAAATGGGACAGTCAATAAAATTAACTTTTGAAAATGACCTGGCTTTTCTCGAGTTCGACCAGCCGGACTCAAAAGTCAACGTCCTGACCACCCCCGTCCTGCAGGAGTTCCACGAGATCATCCGATCGTTAAATCAGCGGCCCGATCTTAAAGGGCTGCTGATCTCAAGCGCCAAGCCCGATATCTTTATCGCCGGCGCCGATATAAAGGAGATCGAGCGGATCACTTTGGAACAAGACGGCGCGGAAAAAGCCCGGGCCGGCCAGCAGGTTTATAACCTGTTGGAAAAACTGCCTTTCCCAACAATGGCCCTGATCAATGGGGCGTGTCTGGGCGGTGGGCTGGAGCTGGCGCTGGCCTGCGACTGGCGGCTGGCCGGCTTCGGTGAGAAAACAAAGATCGGCCTGCCCGAAGTCAATCTGGGCGTGCTCCCCGGTTTTGGCGGCACTATCCGACTGCCAAGATTGACCGGCCTGCAAAAAGGGCTGGAGCTCATTGTTTCGGCCAAACTCCTCTCCCCGGAGGCGGCGCTCCGGGCGGGTCTCGTGGACGGCGTGGTCAGTGTCAAGCTCTTGCGCGAAGAGGGGATCAGCTTTATCCGGGCAAAAGGCAAGAAAAGGAAAAAATTCAAGCCGCCGGTCAAAGGGCTTTTGAACCTCTTGCTTGACAGGACCTTCATCGGACGGGCGATCATGCTTTCGCTGACCAAAAGATCGGTCTTCGCCGCGACCAGGGGGCAATACCCGGCGGCGCTTTTGGCCGCGGAGGTTATCGCCAAAAATTATGCTTCTTCGTTGAA
The DNA here is from genome assembly GCA_020051815.1 of Candidatus Saganbacteria bacterium. GTDB lineage: Bacteria > Margulisbacteria > WOR-1 > O2-12-FULL-45-9 > XYB2-FULL-48-7 > 2-01-FULL-53-15. The sequence goes on from JAGVQF010000116.1 coordinate 2,164, forward strand.
GGCCGCGCTGGAGCGTGAAGCCAAAGCTTTCGGCCGGCTGGTCATAACGGATATTTCCAAAAACTTGGTCTCGCTCTTCTTTTTGAGCGAAAAATACAAGAAAGAAAAATGGGTCGAGGCCAGCCCCGCGACCGTCAAAAAATGCGCGGTGCTGGGCGCCGGGGTCATGGGCGGCGGCATTGCCCAGCTCTTTAGTTCCTACCGGATCCCGGTGCGGATGAAAGATGTCAATTGGACGGCCCTGGGCAGCGGGCTTAGCGCGGCCAAAAAAGTCTATGACGGCGCGCTCAAGCGCCGCAAGATCAAGCCGGCGCAGGCCATGACCGGCCTGGCGCTCATCTCGCCGACCCTCGACTACAGCGGCTTTGCGAACGCCGATCTCGTAGTCGAAGCCATCGTCGAAGACCTGGCGGTCAAACAGTCGGTTTTCTCGGAAGTCAGCCGGATCGTTAAACCGGGTGCGATCCTGGCTTCGAACACATCCTGTCTGCCGATCGGCGCGATCGCTTCGGGGACAAAGGATCCCTCCCGTGTCGTCGGCTTGCATTTTTTCAATCCCGTCCACCGGATGCCGCTGATCGAGGTGATCCGCTCGTCCCAAACCAGCCCCGAGGTCGTGGCCACGATGGTCGACATCTCGAGGAAGCTCGGCAAGACACCCATTGTGGTCAAAGATTCGTGGGGTTTTCTGGTCAACCGGCTGCTCATCACTTCTCTCCTGGAAGCGGCTGACCTTTTGGCCGAGGGGGTAAGTTTTGAAACTATCGACAAAGCCCTGCTCGATTTTGGCCTGCCGATGGGGGCGTTCTGGCTGCTCGACGAGATCGGCCTCGACGTCGGCTACAAAGTTGCGCATCTGTTAGAAGAGAATCTGGGCAAAAGGATGAAGGTCAACGCGATCCTCAAGCAGGTCTATGAAAAGAAATGGCTCGGCAAGAAAGTTGGGAAAGGGTTCTACCTGCATAAGGGCAAGGAGCGGAAGCCGAACCAGGAGATCTACCAGCTTTTACAGAAAAAAAACCTGACACTGCCGGATTCGGAGATCGTCAAGCGTTCGATCTACCGCATGCTGGCCGAAGCTGTGCTCTGCCTGGATGAGAACGTGGTGCGCAATGCCGGAGACGTCGATATCGGCATGATCATGGGAGCCGGCTTTCCCCCTTTCCGCGGCGGCCTCTTAAGATTTGGGGATACGCTTGACCGCGCCAAACTGGCCAATGAACTGCGCGCCCTGTCCGATAAAATGGGAGCCGAAAAATTCGAGGCGTTCCGGCCGCTGCTTGAATTCGCCAAAGCCGGGAAAAAGTTCTATCAGGAGTAACGCTTTCAGCCCTCACCCCCGCTGACGTTACAGTTTTCGCACCCCCTCTCCCAGGGGGAGAGGGGGTGGGGGACGACTGCATTTAAACCCTCTCCCTCTGGGAGAGGGTGAGAGTCTTTCGCTACAGCGGGTGAGGGCAAAAGGGAGGCAAATAATGAGCGATCTGTA
>JAGVQF010000196.1 GCA_020051815.1 Candidatus Saganbacteria bacterium
GTATATTGATGGCAACCGCCCGTTCACTCTTCAGAACAGAAGAAAGCATGGCGACCCCGTTCTCGGTGAAAGCATTAGGAGCATACTTAATGTTCCGTCCTTGTTTCAAGGTCACAATTTGTGACCTTGAAGTGGCCCTTGCAATTTGCGATATGTTCATTATTTCTTCTTTGGATAGTGAAAACATGAAGTCCACCGGGAACCGCTCGACGTTCCTTTTGACCGCCTGGTTCAGGACCTTTGTTTTTACGTCGTATAGGTCAGCCAGATCGAAATCAAGCATTACCTTCTGGCCTCTTATCACATAAATCTTGCTTTCTATCCTTTCAACCGGTATCAAATCGGTCATTTGAAGCACCTCCATTAGAGTAGTAGCAATTTTATTGCCACGCTCAACTGAGGAGTAAAGAGGCAAAAACGGCGAAAATTCGCCATCGGAAGAAAACTAACTTGGCCGGTTTCAGCGGTTAAGTATTGCCACAGCCAAATTCAGTACCGACGCAAAGCTGACCCATAAGATATAGGGTATCAACAACCAGCCGGCGAGGGGTGAGAGCCGGAAGAATTGGACGATAGTCCACAGGAGAGTCAGCCACAAGAGGATGATGACCGCGTAGGCGCCCCAGAGCGAGTGCCAGCCGAAGAAAACGATCGACCAGAGCGAGTTAAGGGCCAACTGGACAAGGAAGACTCCTAATGCCAATCTAACCCGTTTATCGCCCAAGCCCTTTTGCCAGACCAGATATGCGGCGACCGCCATCATCAAATATAAGATCGTCCAAACCGGGCCGAAGAGCCAGTTGGGCGGGCTAAAGGCGGGCTTATTGAGCGCGGCGTACCAGGTGGCGATCGAGTGATTGGTAAAATAAGAGCCCAGGGCGGCGGCGGCAAAGCAGACAGCGATCGAGACGGCTAATTTTACTAAGCTCATATTTGTGCCTCCGGGGAAAGTTTAACACCATTTGAAGAATTGTCAAATTTGAGGTAAAATATAAAATATAAGCGGGAGTAGCTCAGCTGGTAGAGCTTCTGCTTCCCAAGCAGAAGGTCGCGGGTTCGAACCCCGTCTCCCGCTCATTAAATTCCCGCGGCGCGGTACCCAAGTGGTAAGGGAGCTGTCTGCAAAACAGTTATGCGGCGGTTCGAATCCGCCCCGCGCCTTAAGAATGCGCGCTTAGCTCAGCTGGTTAGAGTACTTGCTTGACAGGCAAGGGGTCACTGGTTCGATCCCAGTAGCGCGCATTCTTTTTGCCCCAATGACTATTCCCCCAGCAGCTCAACGATTTCGGGGAAGTTTTTCCTTTTGGCCCAATCAAGCGCGGTGAAGCCCATGTTGTTTTTAACGGTTTTATCCGCCCCTTTTTGCAGTAGATACTCCACGACCGGCGCCTGGCCTTTGAAGGCCGCCTGCATTAAGGCCGTTTGTTGTTGGCTGGTCTGGTAATTGACGTCGACCCCTTTTTCCACCAGGAGTTTTACGACCGGCAGCAGGCCGCGGTTAGCCGCCCAAAACATCGGGGTGGTGCCGTCGGCCGACGCCAAATTGGGGTCGGCGCCGCTTTTGATCAAGAGCAGGGCAATTTTTTCGTCGGCTTGGTCACAGGCCTGCAATAATGCGGTCCAATTTTTATTATCAAAATATTCGCCTTGGGCGTTGAGGTCGATCTTGGCCTTGATGAGTTGAGCGGCAATTGCGGTGTTTTTCTTGGCGACCGCGTAGAGCAGGGCGTTGTTGCCGGTGATGTCCTTGAGGTTGACATTGGCTTTGGCCTTGAGCAACAACGGAACGACCTTGAGCTGTTCTTTATCGGCTGCGTACATCAGCGCCGTCCAGCCGGCTTTATTCTGCAGATCAGGGTCGGCGCCTTGCTTAAGCAAATAGGCAACGATCTTATCATGGCCGCCTATAGACGCCTCCATTAAGGGAGTCCAGTTATTGTCAAAAAGGGTATCGACGTCAACCCCCGACCCAATAATGCTCTTCACTTCAGCCAGCCGGCCTTCGCGCGCGGCGGCGAGCAATTTCGGGTTCGCTTCGGCGCACGCCATGGTAACCATCAGGGCCAGTAAAAACAATGAAGCAGCTGTCTTTTTGATCATAAATTATTCTTCTCCTTCTCTTAAATTCTTCTTGAGCTTGAGCGTGGCTTCTTTGCAGATGCGGCTGACCTGCGATTCGGAGAGGTTGATCTCTTTGCCGATTTCTTTGAAGGTCTTGTCGTGCTTGTAATACTCTTCGATGACCGCTTTTTCCTTGTCGGAAAAATCCTTCATGGCCGAGTCGACGTGGAGGACCTTGTCGATCTCCTCGTGGACGATCTCCTTGCGGTTAAAAGCCATGTAGACGTTGGCGGCGCTGGTGATGAACTCGTAGAGGCCGGCCACCGGGTCGGAGCCGCGCTTGCGCAGGTAATCTTGCATCGAACCCTTCAGCCGCACCGAAACATAAGGCCAGAGGTCGCCTTTGCGCGGGTCCCAGGTCTTTAAACATTCAATAAAAGCGATCTTGGCTTCCGATTCCAGGTCGCCCGCTTCGGCTTTGGCGATGTGGCGGGGCAGGGTCGAAACATACCAGCGCACGGTCGAGTTGATCTGGTCTTTGTATTTGTCGAGTGTTTCGGCGCTGTATTTTATAAATTGTTCGCGGATGATCGAGACGATCCGGTCTTCA
>JAGVQF010000202.1 GCA_020051815.1 Candidatus Saganbacteria bacterium
CCAAAAAGCACAAGATCCCGACTGTGGTGTTTGAGCCCAAGAATTTTAAAGACAAGCACACTTATGAGCTTGAGATCGTCAAGGAGCTGAAAAAACACGAGGCCGGCCTCGTTTGCCTGGCCGGCTATATGAGGATCGTTGGGCAAGTCCTGCTTGAGCATTTTCCGCACAAAATAGTCAATATCCATCCGTCGCTTCTGCCGTCTTTTCCGGGCCTCCACGCGCAGAAGCAAGCGCTTGATCACGGCGTGACCGTGACCGGCGCCACCGTCCATTTTGTCGACGATGGCTGCGATACCGGCCCGATCATCGTCCAGTCAGCCGTGCCGGTCAAAGAGAATGATACGGAAGAGACGCTCTCCGAAAGGATCCTTGCGCAGGAACATCACATTTATCCGCTGGCGATCGAATTTATTGCCAAGGATAAGCTTAGAATAGAAGGGAGAAGGGTGAAGCTTAAATGAAACGCAAAGCTAAAAGGGTCAAGGGTCAAGTCGCAAGTGCCAAGAAGTATGCTTTAATTTCGGTTTATGATAAAACTGGATTAGCTCCTTTTGCCAGGGAATTGAAACAGCTGGGCTTTGAGTTCATCTCATCCGGCGGCACGGCTAAGTTCCTGCGCAAGAGCGGCCTCAAGGTCACCGAGGTCTCCAAGCTGACGAAGTATCCTCACATGTTCGACGGACGGGTTAAGACGCTCCACCCGATGATTCACGGCGGCATTCTGGCCGACCGGACGAATAAAGCGCATCTAAAAGAGATCAAGAAATATAAAATTACGCCCTTTGACCTCGTGATCAGCAATCTTTATCCTTTTGAAGAAGTGATCTCGAAGAAAAACTTTACGCATGACGAAGCGATCGAGAATATCGATATCGGCGGGCCGAGTATGGTGCGCGCCGCCGCTAAAAATTACAAGAACGTGGCGATCGTTGTTGACCCCAACGATTATCAAAAGATCATTGCCGAGTTAAAAGCGGACGGTTCGATCGGCCTGGAGACGCGGGAGCTTCTTTCCGCCAAGGCCTTTAAGCACACGGCGCAATACGACGCGCTGATCGTGCGTTATTTTTCTGCCCGGCTGACCCGGCCGGAAGAGTTTCCCCGCGAGATGGGGATCCTGCTTGAGAAGATCCAGGACCTGCGCTACGGCGAGAATCCGCACCAGAAGGCGGCGCTCTACCGCGAGCTTGGTGCCAAAGGAGAGGGACTTCTGACCGAGGCGAAACAACTGCACGGCAAGGAACTCTCTTTCAATAACATTGTCGACATGGAGGCGGCCTGGAACTGCGCCAATTATTTTGCCGACCCGACCGTTGTGATCGTCAAGCATAACAATCCCTGCGGCGTGGCCAAGGCCGAGACATTGGTCGAGGCCTACAAAAGCGCCCTGGCCTGTGATCCGGTCTCGGCTTTTGGCGGGATCGTCTCCGCCAACCGCCGCATCGATGAGGTGACGGCCAGAGAAATCGCCGCGCTTTTTGTCGAGGTCATCGTTGCGCCGTCTTACACGCCGAAGGCACTCGACATTCTCAAAAGCAAGCAGAACATCCGGATCATGGAGATGGGGGAGCGGGCGATCAACAAGCCTTTTAAGGGACTTGATTATAAGCGGATCAGCGGCGGCCTGCTGGTGCAGGAGCCGGATATCGCCCAGCTTGGCATCAACGAGATCAAAGTCGTCACCAAGCGAGAGCCGACGATGGCCGAGATGGAAGACCTCTTTTTCGCCTGGGGCGTGGCCAAGTACGTCAAATCGAACACGATCGTTTATGTTCGGAGCGGCAAAACCGTCGGCATCGGCGCCGGCCAGATGTCGCGGATCGACGCGGCCGAGATCGGCATCAAGAAATCACAGGGCGGGGTCAAGGGCTCGGTCCTGGCTTCCGACGCTTTCTTTCCTTTTTCCGATGTAGTAGAATTAGCGGCTAAGAACGGGATCAGCGCGATCATCCAGCCGGGCGGCAGCAAACGCGACCAGGAATCGATCGACGCCGCCGACAAAGCCGGCATCGCCATGGTCTTTACGGGGCGAAGGCATTTCAGGCACTAGGAGGGACAAATGGTGAAAAGGATTTGGGTTGGGATGCTGGTTTGGTTGTTGGTATTTGGTTATTGGTCGTTCTGTAACGCTCAAATCCCCGTGTCAACCTCGGTGACCTCCTCAACCGGCGGTCCGACCCAGCTGCAATCAAATATTGGCGGCCTGAGCATAGGTTTCATTAAAGTCGGAACGCAGGATGTGACGACGCTTTCCTGGCATCCAGATCTAAAGTTCGGCCCCTGGGGCTTTGGGGGGGATGTTAATCTTGGTCTGGGTAACAATATCCCAGCCGGATACGAAACGGCGGTCATCCGTTATGTTGAATACGATGATTCGAAAAAGGGCTTGAGGTATGGAGTATTGGATGGTGTGACTTACGGCCACGGGCTGATCATGAAAAATTATTCGACCCGCTTATCGAACCAGGTCATTTTGACGAATGAGCAGATGGGCTTCAAGGGCTATCTTGATCTTGATAAGTATGTTGTTCGCGGGCTCTATACGCGCTCGAACATCCAGGCAGTTAGGGTAGAAGAGCGGATAAATCCGATGCTGACCCTCGGCCAATATTATATTTCCGATACGACCGGCCGCACGATCACCCAGACTGGCGGAACGACTCGGATTTTTCCGGCTCAGGCGGCTATTGGCGCGGATGCCACCGTGCCTTTGCCGAACAACCTTGAGGCCTATGCTGAAGCCGGCCAGCTTGTCAACCACGGCAGCGGCCTCTCGGCCGGGCTCTCCTGGGCTTACAACCTGATGGTGGCCGACGCTTCTTTCTTAGCTGAATACCGCGTGCTTGATAAAGGCTTTGTGCCCGGATTTTACAGTGTTGATTATGAGACTAACCCGGTCGACCTCGCTTCGGCCGAAGCGACTGGCCAGCAGAAGAACGGTTATCTCGCCCAGATAGGTATCAACGCGCTGGGGCTGGCCAAACTTGATGCGGTCTATGAGAGCTATCAGGGGAGCAATACAAGCTTGACCGCCGATCTGACTGTAAAGGCGAGCGACCAGGTCGATGTGCATGGCTATTACAAACAGCCGAATTTTGTCGATTTCCGCTCGATCGATCTTAATCAGGGGGCGATCTTAGGGGCGGATGTCTCTTACAAGATCAATCCTTTCACCAGAACGATCGTCCATTATAAGAAGGCCTATAACCCGGCGACCGGCCAGGTCGAGTCGACGCAGTATTACGAGGTGGCGTTGAGCTTTTAACGGGGAATAATTAAAGCCAATATCTTCTTAAGCTCTTTCAGGTCGGTCGAACAGGTTTCCCAAACGATTTTTTTATTGACGCCGAAATATTCATGAATCAAGCGATTTCTCATGCCAATCATCTGGCTCCATGGCATAGTTGAATATTGGGACTTCGCTTCTCCACTGATTTGGTTTGCGGCTTCCCCGATTATTTCCAGCTCACGGACAACCGCGTCGATTTGCATGTCATTGTCGACAAACTGATCGTAGGAGACGTTCAGCAGATACTTTTCTATTTTCTGGATAGCTTCAAAAATATGCTCGAGGTAAACCAAATCATCTTTCATAAATTGTCTCGGCCTGGCCCAATACTTCCGCTCGGAAGCGCTGACTGATCGCTTCCGAAGTCAATAAATCGATTTTCTTATTGAGTTTTTTCTCAAAGCTATTTTGAATATCGATAAATTTAAAAAAACCTATGCGCGCGGTTGGGGCAAATTCCACGAGCAGATCAATATCGCTGTCTTCTTTCTGGGCGCCATTCAAAAAAGAGCCAAAAAGCGAAACTTTTTTGATGTCATTCCGAAACGGCCCTTGTTCGATGGCCTGGCTGATGATTTCCTTGATTTTTTCTTTCATAATCATATTGATTATTTTACTCAAATAATGCCCAAATGTCAAAAAATCACAGTACTACGAGATAGCGTTGAACTTTTAGTTAATGGGTTGATAGGTGGTTGGGTAGTTAGGTAGTTAGGTGGTTAGGTGGTTGGGTGGTTAGGAGCGGAGGACAGACATTCCCGCTGTCGCGTCAATAACCCTCGAGGCCTTGCCGTGTTTAACTCTGCCTGGAAGAATATAATCTAAGGCCGGCAGTTTCTGCTTAACCTCATTTACCGTCAAAGCTGGTTTTTCTCCCGCTTCATTGGCTGATGTGGCCACGATCGGCCCGACCGCCCTGATCAATTTCAATATCATCCGATGAGCCGGGATTCTCAAGCCGACCTTGTTTGTCCCGCCAGTTATGAGCTTTGGGACTTTTGAGGTTTTGTAGACGACCAGGGTTAAGGGGCCCGGCCAACTCTTTTTTGCCAGTTTTTCCGCCTGATCGCTGAATTTTCCCAGCTCTTTCGCCTGCCTCAAGCTGGCGACCAGCACCTGCAGGGGCTTTGAGCGCGTCCGCTTCTTGATCTTATAGATACGCCTGATCGCCTTGGGCTGGCTCAAAAGGGCGCCGATGCCGAAGACCGTCTCCGTCGGGAAGGCGATAACACCGCCGGATTTGAGGATGTTAATAGCCTTTTTCAGCATAAATATAGTATATCACGGCCCTCATCCGCCAGTGCTAAACTGGACCCCTTCTCCCAAAGGGAGAAGGAAATTCATTTTTGTTTTCCCCTCTCCCTCTGGGAGAGGGGGGAAAGCTTATGCGTTAGCGGGTGAGGGCTGTAGTCGCTGCTTCTATGTTATAATCCTGCCATGGACGCCGATATTGTCATCAAGAATTGCATGGTCCTCACGATGGATGAGAATTTAACTCTCCACGCCAAAGCCGACCTCGCGATCAAGGGCTCAAAAATCGTCGATATTTCTCCTCAAACAAAGTATAAAGCCAAAAAAACGATCGAAGCCAAAGGCAAGCTCGTTATGCCCGGGCTTATCAACTGCCATACCCATGCGGCGATGGTCATGATGCGAGGGCTGGCTGACGATATGCCGCTCGAAACCTGGTGGCGCCAGTTCATTTTTCCGCTGGAGAAGAAATTGCTCGATCCGAACTTCATCAAGGTCGGCGTCGGCCTGGCGGCGGTTGAGATGATCAAGTCGGGGACGACAGCATTTAACGATATGTACTTTTTTGAGGACGCGGCGGCTGAAGTATGCAAAATGATCGGCATCAGGGCTTTTTTGGGGGAGGGGATACTTGATGTGCCGACGCCCGATTTCCCCGGGCCGGAAAAGGCATTAGCCTTTGTCGAAAGCCAGCATGTGAAATGGAAAGACGACCCGATCATCCACCTGACGGTGGCGCCGCATTCACCGTATGCCTGCTCGCCGGAGACGCTCAAGAAAGCCTGGAAATTGGCTGATAAACTTAACTTGCCCATTCATATCCACGTGGCCGAAACCGAGAACGAAGTCGCCGAGATCAAGCAGAAATATGGCGCCAGTCCGGTCGAACATCTCGAGAACATCGGTTTTCTTAATGAGCGTGTCATCGCCGCGCATTGCGTCCACTTGAGCGATAAAGAAAGAGATGTCCTGGCCAGGAGGAAGGTCAATGTCGCCCATTGCCAGGAGAGTAATATGAAGTTGGCGGTTGGAGCGGCTCCCATCGTTGAACTTATGGGCAAAGGAGTGGTGATTGGTCTGGGCACAGACGGAGCGGCCTCGAACAATAATCTCGATATGTTTGACGAAATGGACGCTGTGGCCAAATTCCATAAGGCGATCCGGCTTGATCCGACGGTCATGGAGGCGAAAACTGTCCTGCGTCTGGCCACTTCCGACGCGGCCAGGGTCATGCAAAGGCCGGATATCGGCTCGCTCTCGGTCGGCAAAACCGCCGATATTATTATCGTTGATCTCTGTCAGCCGCATCTGACGCCTCTCTATAACATCTATTCTCATCTGGTCTACAGCGCGGGCGGCTCCGATGTCGATACTTCGATCATCAATGGCAAGCTGGTCATGGAGAACAGAAAAATCCTAACGGTTGATGAGGACGAGATAATTGACAGGGCGAATTTCTTGGCCAAGGAGGTTCGGCATGTCTAAAATAGGAATCATCGGCGGCTCGGGCGTGGAAAAACTTGATCTGGGCAAAGAAGTCGTTTTTCTCAACCGTCACGGCGACCATTATTGCTCGCCGCACGAGATCGATTTTCGGGGCAATATACAAAAGATGAAGGAGGCAGGCGTTAGCGGGATTTTGGCCACCGCGGCGGTCGGTTCGCTGAATATAAAAATGAGGCCCGGCGACTTTGTCCTCCTCTCCGATTTTCTCGATTTTACTCGGACGCGGGCCGAATTTATC
>JAGVQF010000203.1 GCA_020051815.1 Candidatus Saganbacteria bacterium
GGAATAGATGCTCCACGCCGACGTGGCTGTGGCCGAGGCCGCGCGCTTCTTCCCAGGCCAACTCGATGACTTTCTTGACCTGGACGTTAAAGGGGATCTCGGGGCCGGCCGCTTCGCGCCGCTCGCGCGCTGTCATTTCCTCTTCCAATCGGGCCTGGATGACGGCGGGGTCAACGTGAAAATAATCAAGGAGCTTCATGACCATCGATTCTTCTTCGCGCAGCATGCCCAGCAGTAGATGCTCGGCCCCCACAAAGTCAGAGCCCAGCCGTTTGGCTTCGCTCTGCGCGGACATGATGACCCGCACCGCCCGTTCGGTAAATCGCTCGAACATGAGCGCATTATAGCACCTCGATAAACTCGGTGCAAAGCGCCTCGACAAGCTCGGCGCAAGCAACTCGACAAGCTCGTTGCGAGCAACCAGGCGCAAGTTTAGGGCGGTTTGAACCGATATAAACCATGAAACCATATGAGCGCCGAAGATATAACAACATTGAAATGTGAAGGAACGAACCGCCTGACGATCGGGGATACGACCTATCGCACCGGCGGCAACATCTTGTTCGAGAAAGACGAAAAAACTTATTATCTGGCGGCCAGCCCCGTCATGGAGAAAATGGATCGGGCCACGCAGATTAGTATTTTGGAAAACGGCATGCAATCCCTGCTCAGGAAGATCAAAGGCTAGAGCTCGCTTTTACCCTCCTGGCCGATTTCAAATATCCGATCTTCGAAAAAACGCCTGACCAGCGGGCCAACACAGCGCCCACCCATTGACTCATGGGCTTTTGAAGCGACAACGATCGAGTGGATTATCTCGGCATAAACGCCAGCTTCCGCTTCTGTCATAGGGATATAGGAATTATACTCCCCCACCTCTTTTCTGATAAGCTTCCTGATCACTTCATCGGGAAGTGGCTCCAGCCGGATTATATTGCCGAGACGATTCGCAAATTCGGGGATAAAGCCATAGCGCGTCAGCTCTTTTATCGTTATCTCCTCTTTCTCTGCCAAACGACCGAAAGACCCGCCAAAGATAAAGAGAACATTTCTGAAATTAAACTTTTCACGCCCATATTCCGAGTGGTCGGGTTCATAATAAACTTCGCCACCATCAATAATTGATAGCAGATCTTGCTGGATGCCACTCCCGGCAAGATCATCATCGCTCCCACAGCGATTCCTGATCTTATCTACCTCATCAATGAAAACGATCCCCCAGCCGGGCTTATGCCTTGTCCCTTTCGCGGCGGTCATAAGCAGGTCAACGATCTGTTCTGCATGCATCCCGCCGCGATAGCCCCGCTGAGCAAAATTCGTGGCATCAACTTTTAAAAAAGGGACCTGCCCTGCCGCCGCCAGCGCCCCGGCCAGCATCGTCTTGCCACAGCCAGACGGGCCGATCAGGAGTGCGTTGGTCTTTGGCGGCTGCTTCTCCTTCCCGCGAAACGCGTAGCGTTTGAGATGCTGGTAAAGGATGACCGACAAACTTTTTTTTGCCTCTTCCTGCCCCAGGACAGTCTTTTCAAGGACTTCGTATATTTTTGCTGGTGGAAGAATAAGGCCTTCAGCAAAAAGTTTTTCCTGGCGGGCAAGCAATTCTCTCTTGCCGACCACAGATTCCTTTCCCGTCACTACGATTCTATCAAATGCCATGGCGATATCCTCAACCGACATAAACCCTTTTTCAACCATTTTAACTGCCTCCAACTGCCTCCAATTATAAAGGGAGCCCCATGACATAATGTGTCAGGGTTAAACATAATCTGCAACAGGAGCACTGTGCAAGCGACTCAATTATCAGCTTTCTTTTGAAGCGTAGTAAGCATCCGGGATCCCTGGTCTATTCCTAAGCTGATTACCGCTGTTACAAATTTATCGTTCTTAAGAACTTCGAATACGGCTTTTTGCAGATAATTCTCGCGATCCCAGTCGAGCAAACATAGCCGCTCCACCAGGGGGGCACAGCTGGCGACCTCCCGTGATAGTTCTGCAGGCTCATCTGATGTTGACCTCAATGTGTCGGCCGTGATAATAACCGCGGCGTTATACTTTTTTGCCAGTCGCTTGATCTCGCTGATAGCCTTTTGCAGGAGTTCACAGCGAATCACCTCATAGCGCCCCTGCCTGGGATAGTATTTGTAGATATAATCAATGGAATCGATTATACAAAGCCAGGGAGACACTTCCCTGAAGTATTTTTCGACCGGGTCCAAATCTTCTGTTTCTTCTGCTGGGATTTCATAAGCGCATCCCTGGAATATCAACTCCATATCGCTTGGTATGGCCTCGTCTATTTCATCGAACGAAACCCCTTCTATCTGTTCAATATAAAGAGGAGCGCCCACGCCAATGCCGACAAGACGCTTTGCCAGATATGCGGGTCTTTCTGAAGTCAAATAGAGGGTTTTTATGTTGTTCTGCCCTGCCGTAAATAAGGCGGCGGTTATGCAGAACCCGGTCGCTCCAAATGAAGGAGGGCTGGAAACAAGCATGATCTCTCCGGGAGCGATGCCGTCAATTATCATGTCAACATCGCTAAGTCCGGTATGGAATGAATCTTTACTCTTTTGTATTTCTTTCTTTTCCGCAGATAATATTTCATTGATTTGCATGGCCGACACCTCCATAGACTATATTTACCATGAGCGGTATGACATTATTTGTCATGGCAATATGTTATAATAATTCCAATATATGGAGCGCCACATACTTTTTCGGATCCACGATATCGACCGGATGCTGAAGCGAAAAGAGTATCCGAACTGCACCAAGCTGAAAACGTTTTTCCTGAAACACCACGGCTTGAACCTCTCAATCCGGACCCTCATGCGCGACATTGACACCATGCGGCTCGATCTCGGGGCCCCGATCGAGTATGACCGCGAAAAGAATGGCTATTATTACACGGATGAAAAGTTTTCCCTGCCGAGCGTCCGCCTAACCGCCGGCGAGCTGATCTCGATCTTCCTGGCCGAAGAGATACTAAAAAAGTATAAAAACACCCCATTTGAAGCGACGATCAAGCGCGCGTTTGAGAAAGTGGAGTTGCTCCTGCCGCAGAGCGTCTCGATCGATTTCAACGAGATCGGCCAAACCTATTCCTTTGATATCCGGCAAACCCGCCCCCTGGACAAGCACGCGGCCAAGGTTTTTGACACCTTGGCCAAAGCGATCGGAAACAAAACGAGCGTGGAGATAAATTATTACACCATCAGCCGTAACGCGACTAGGCAACGGGTGATCGACCCCTATCACCTGCGCCACACCCAGGGGGCCTGGTATGTGATCGGCTACTGCCATTTAAGAAAAGATGTGCGGACATTTGCGGTCAACCAGATCAGGGAGATCAAAAAGCTGAAAGAAATTTTTGCTGTCCGGGCTGACTTCTCCCCGGAGAAATTTTTTGAGCACTCCTGGGGAATATCGGAAGGTGGGCGGTTGACGAAAGTCGTGGTCAAATTAGACAAAGCGATCGCCCGCTGGTTTGAGGACCGTAAGCTCCACTCCAGCCAACAAACCAAAGAGAACAATGACGGCTCCCTCACCCTCACCTTCAAAGTCGCCGGGACGAATGAGATAAAGAGGTGGATATTGAGCCAAGGGAGATACGCGAAGGTGACGGAGCCGGAATCACTAAGAAGAGAAATAAAAGAAGAAGCGGCAGCAATCGCGCACGGTTAAGCGCCCTGCCCCGTAGTGTCATACCCTCGCGCTATACTGGACATTAGATAGTGGTATAATTAAATAATGAACATTCTCTTAACAAACGATGATGGAATAAACGCCGAAGGGATCATTGCCCTGCACAAATCGCTAAGCAAAATCGCCAGGGTGACGGTCGTGGCGCCGGACAGCGAAAAGAGCGCGGTTGGGCACGCCATCACCCTTTCCGACCCATTGAGAGTAAAGCCGGTTGGAGAGAATCAATTTGCCGTCTCCGGCACCCCGGCCGACTGCGTCAAGCTTGGTGTCCGCACGATCATGAAACAGAAACCCGATCTGGTCATCTCCGGCATAAATCTTGGCCCAAATACCGGCTACAGCGTCCTCTATTCCGGCACGGTTTCCGGCGCCACAGAGGGAGCGATCCTGGATATACCTTCTTTCGCGATCTCTCTGGGTACTTTTGAAAAACCCGATTATTCTGTTGCGGCTGATTTTGCCAAAAGATTAGCCAAATTGATTCTTAAGAATGGCCTGCCGAAAAAGACACTGCTCAACGTTAATGTTCCCGCCTTAAAAGCCAATAAGATCAAGGGGGTTAAGATAACGCGCCAAAGCAGGGCGGCTTTTATCGAGCGCTTTGAAAAAAGGGTTGATCCGCGTAAGCACATCTATTACTGGCTGACCGGCGAAGTCATCAAGCTTGAGGGAGAAGATGAGAGCGATATTAAGGCGCTACGCGCCGGCTATATTTCCATCACCCCGCTCCATTGCGA
>JAGVQF010000017.1 GCA_020051815.1 Candidatus Saganbacteria bacterium
CAAAAAGCAGACCCCCTCGATCATTTTTATGGACGAAGTCGACGCGGTCGGCCGCCAGCGCGGCGCCGGCCTGGGCGGCGGCCACGACGAGAGGGAACAGACGCTCAACCAACTTTTAGTCGAGATGGACGGCTTTGATCCGAAGCAGAATATTATCGTCATCGCGGCCACCAATCGGCCCGACATTCTCGACCCGGCGCTTT
This sequence comes from Candidatus Saganbacteria bacterium, assembly GCA_020051815.1. Taxonomy (GTDB): domain Bacteria; phylum Margulisbacteria; class WOR-1; order O2-12-FULL-45-9; family XYB2-FULL-48-7; genus 2-01-FULL-53-15. Next base: position 204 of record JAGVQF010000017.1, read on the forward strand.
TGCGCCCGGGACGTTTTGACCGACAGGTTGTCCTCGACAAGCCCGACCTCAAAGGGCGCGAGGCGATCCTCAACATCCATGCCCGCGGGAAACCCCTGGCCAAGGATGCCGACCTAAGAGTTGTCGCCCAGCGCACGCCGGGCTTTACCGGCGCCGATCTCGAAAATGTCTTAAACGAAGCGGCGATCTTGGCGGCCAGGGTTGAGAAAAAAGAAGTGACGATGGAGGAGCTGGAGGAAGCGGTTGATCGCGTGGTGGCCGGTCCGGAAAAACGAAGCCGAGTCATTTCCGACAAGGAGAAGCAGATGGTCGCCTATCACGAGGTCGGCCACGCCGTGCTCTCCAGGGTCCTGCCCAATGCCGACAATCCCCACAAGATCTCGATCCTGCCGCGCGGCATGGCGCTGGGCTACACGCTGCAACTGCCGCTCGAGGACAAATATCTGGTCACCCGCAGCCAGGCGCTCGACCAGATCACCGTCATGATGGGCGGCCGGGTGGCGGAAGAGATGATCTTTAACGAGATGACCTCGGGCGCGCACAACGACTTTGAGCGGGCGACGGCGCTGGCCAAACGCATGGTGACCGAATTCGGCATGAGTGCCCTGGGGCCGCGGACTTACGGCCGCAAGGACCGGCAGATCTTCCTCGGCCGCGACATCGCCGAAATGAAGGATTACAGCGAGCAGACCGCCGACTCGATCGACAGAGAAATTGAAAAGATCATTAACGATTCATATGCCCGGGCAAAGACGATCCTCTTAAAGAACCGCCCTATGATCGAAGAGATCGCCAAGGTCCTGATCGAAAAAGAGACGCTTGAGAATTCCACACTGGAAAATCTCCTGAAGGACCTGCCCAAAGAAGCTCTGCCGGCGCGGTGAGAGAATAAATGACAAAGATCATTGAATGTGTGCCGAATTTTTCCGAAGGCAGGGATGAAGCGATAATTGACGAGATAGTTGAGTCAATTAAGACGGCCAAGGTCGTCGACCTCCATTCCGATCCCGACCACAACCGATCCGTCGTCACGATGCTGGGTTCCCCCGAAGGTGTCCGGCAGGCCGCGGTTGATATGACGGAGAGGGCGATCCAGCTCCTCAACATCAACGAACACACCGGGATCCACCCCTATATCGGCACGGTTGATGTGATCCCTTTTATTCCGGTTAAGAACGCGACCATGAAAGACGCCATTATGCTGGCCCATGAGGTCGGTAACGACCTGTGGCAAAAGTTCAAGCTGCCGGCTTATTTCTACGGCGAAGCGGCCAAAATTACCGAACGCAAGGATCTCCCCTATGTCAGGAAGGGCGGCTATCTCGCCCTGAAAGAAGAGCGCAAGGACCCCCGCCGCAAGCCGGATGTGGGGACCGGCCTGCACCAGAACGCCGGGGCGGTGGCCGTCGGCGCGCGTAATTTTCTCATCGCCTTTAACGTCAATCTCGACACGACTGAAGAAGACATTGCCATTTCGATCGCCAAGGCGATCCGCGAAAAGGACGGCGGCCTCCCCGGTGTGAGGGCGCTTGGCCTCTTTCTTGAGAGTCGAGATATTAGCCAGATCTCGATCAATATAACCGACCATATCGAAACTTCACTCAAGGTGGTTTACGATGAAGTTGTGAGCTGGGCCAAAGAATATAAGGTCAAAACACTGGAATCGGAGATCGTCGGGCTGATCCCCGCTTCGGCGGCGTTCCCCGGCATGAAAGAATATCTGAAATTGGGCTCGCTGGACAAAAGTAAGATATTAGACAATTATTTATGACCGAAGAACTGGCCAAGGTCTACAATCCCGCCGAAGTCGAGCAGAAATGGTATAAATACTGGGAAGAGAGCGGTTTTTTTAAACCTAACCAACCAACTAACAAACTAACAGACAAACCAACCTTCACCATTGTCATTCCGCCGCCGAATATCACCGGCTCCCTTCACATGGGCCACGCGCTCAATAACTCGATCCAGGACCTGCTTATCCGTTACAAGCGGATGCAGGGCTTTCAGGCCCTGTGGGTGCCGGGGACCGACCACGCCGGGATCGCCACGCAGAACGTGGTCGAGCGTGAGCTGAAGAAAGAGGGGAAGACCAAGGACGACCTCGGCCGGGAAAAATTCATCGAGCGGATCTGGGACTGGAAAAAGGAATACGGCGGCCGGATCACGCAGCAGCTGCGGCGCCTGGGCGCCTCCTGCGACTGGTCGCGCGAGCGGTTCACGATGGACGAGGGTTTAAACCGCGCGGTCAAACGCCATTTCGTCCAGCTCTATAAAGAAGGGCTGATCTATCGCGGCAAACGAATAATAAATTGGTGCCCGAAGGACCGGACGGCGATTTCGGATATTGAAGTCACGCATGAGACGAAGAAGGGTTCGCTTTGGTTTATCAGGTATCCAGGCATCGAGGGATCAAGGGATCAAGGCATTATTGTTGCCACGACCAGGCCGGAGACGATGCTGGGCGACACCGCGATCGCCGTCAATCCCAAGGACGAGCGCTATAAGCACATGTGGGGGAAGACGGTCGAGCTGCCGCTGGTTGGCCGGCATATCCCGATCGTCAAAGATGATTTTGTCGAACAAACTTTTGGCACCGGCGCGGTCAAAGTCACTCCGGCGCACGATCCCAACGATTATGAGATCGGGACGCGGCACAACCTGCCGATGATAAATATCCTCACGCCCGATGGAAAAATTACTCTCAAGGAACTTACGGAACAAAGGGAGAAGGATGGAGTAGCAGGGATCGAGGGAATGGATAGGTTCAAGGCGCGTGAGGAAATAGTCAAACGGCTGGAAGAGCAGGGATTATTGGTCAAAGTTGAAGATTACGAGACCTCGATCGGCCACTGCTACCGCTGTAACACGGTCATCGAGCCGTATCTCTCGGACCAGTGGTTCGTCAAGATCAAACCTTTGGCAGAGCAAGCCATCGCGGCCGTGGAAGAGGGGAAGATCAAGCTGATCCCCGAACGCTGGAACAAGCTCTACCTGCAATGGATGACCAACCTGCGCGACTGGTGCATCTCCCGGCAGCTTTGGTGGGGGCATCAGATCCCGGCCTGGTATCGCGGTGAAGAAATTTTCGTTGGCGAAGAGGCGCCCAAAGGCGATGGCTGGCAACAGGACCCGGATGTCTTTGATACCTGGTTTTCGTCGGCGCTCTGGCCGTTCTCGGTCTTCGGTTGGCCGGAAGAGACGGAAGACCTTAAGAAGTTCTACCCGACCGATGTCCTGGTCACCAGCTACGACATCATCTTTTTCTGGGTGGCGCGCATGATCATGGCCGGCCTGCACTTTATGAAGGATGTGCCATTCCGCACGGTTTATTTTAACGCCCTGGTCAAAGACATCCATGGCAAGAAGATGAGCAAGTCGTGGGGCAACGTGATCGACCCGCTCGAAGTGATCGACAAGGCCGGGGCGGACGCCCTGCGCTTTACCTTTATCGCCCTGATCGCCGGGCAGGGGCAGGACGTCAAATTATCTGAAGACAAGATCACCGAAGCGAGGAATTTTGCTAACAAAATTTGGAATGTAAGTCGTTTTGTTTTGATGGGAGCCGGAAACCGCGACGTTCAGTCGCAGGTTTCCGGAGAGCTGGAACTTGCCGATCGCTGGATACTCTCCCGCCTGAATCAAACGATCAAGAAGGTCACTAAAGATATCGACTCATACGAGTTCGGCGAAGCGGCCAAACTGCTCTACGACTTTATCTGGGGCGAGTTTTGCGACTGGTATGTTGAGATCGCCAAGATCAGATTATACGGTCAGGACGAAAAGGCGAAGGCGGCGGTTCAGAACGTTTTGTTGGAAGTTCTCGAAAAGACGCTGAAGCTCCTGCATCCTTTTATGCCGTTCATCACGGAAGAGATATGGTCGCGAGTCGCGGGTCGCGAGTCAAAAACAATTATGCTTGAGGCGTGGCCGGAGGCGGATGAGAAGATGATCGACCCGGCGGCGGAAGACGAGATGGAGCACTTGATGGAAGCGGTGAGGGCGGTGCGCAACATTCGCGCCGAGTTTAACGTCCCCCACGGCAGTGAGATCGAAGTGACGGTCGTGTCAAAGAGAAAGATCAACGATCGTTATCTCAAAACGCTGACAAAAATAGGAAAACTTTCTTTCGTCGAGAAGCTCGATAAGAAGCCCGCTCAATCGGCCTCGGCGGTCGCTTCCGGCATGGAGATCTATGTCGCGCTGGCCGGCCTGGTCGATCCGGAGAAGGAAACTGCCCGGCTGACGAAAGAGAAAGAGAAGCTCGAGGGTGAGCTGAAAAAGATCAGCGCCCGCCTGGCGGACGGCAACTTCCTCTCCCGCGCGAAGCCGGAATCGGTCGAGAATGAAAAAGTCCGGCAGCAAGAGTTCTCGACGAAAGTAAAAATGCTTGAGGAGCGATTGGCCAGTCTAGGCTGATTAGTTTTTCTTCTCTTCCCGGCTCAAGACGATCGGTTCGGTGATCTTTCTCACCCTCTTGATTTCTAGCGCCTTGCCCGTCTTTTCATCGATCTTCAAGACCACAGCGTTAAACAGCCCCGGGCCGTAATCGGTCGGCTCGAATTTTTCCGGCAGTTGGGTCACAAACCTTTTTATGATCTGTTCTTTGCTCATGCCGATGATCGAGTCGGCCGCGCCGACCATGCCGACATCGGAGATAAAGGCGGCGCCGCCGGCCATGAGGCGCTCGTCGGCGGTCATGACGTGGGTGTGCGTGCCGAGCACGGCCGAAACTCTGCCGTCAAGATAGAACCCAAGGGCGCATTTTTCCGAGGTGGCCTCGGCGTGAACATCGACAATAATTATTTTTGCCTGTTCTTTGAGCTTTGGTATGAGTTTATCGGCGGCTTGAAAAGGACAGTCGAGGCACTGCATAAAGACGCGTCCCAAGAGATTCACGATAGCGACTTTTGTCCCCTTAACATCCACGATCAGATGATCCCGGCCGGGGGCGCCCGGCGGAAAGTTGGCCGGCCGGACAAGTTTGTCGAAACTGTCGATCTTCTGGATTAGTTCCTTTTTCTCAAAGAGATGGTTGCCCATCGTCATGGCGTCGATCTCGAGCTCCAACAGTTCGTGGTAGATCTTTTCGGTGATGCTGTAGCCGTGCGCCGAGTTCTCGGCGTTGGCGATCGTCAGGTCGATCGCGTACTCCTTTTTGAGCTCCGGCAGGAGCAGTTTGACGACCGCTCGGCCGTAAGCGCCGACAATGTCCCCGATGAAGAGGATGTTCATTTGGCGATATCGCTCGAGCGGGTCTCCCTGATCACCGTCACCCTGATCTCACCAGGATATTCGAGCTCCGCTTCGATCTTTTTGGCGATATCGTGGGCGAGCTTGGGCGCCATGGCGTCATCGATCCGCTCCGGCTGGACCATGACCCGGATCTCACGGCCGGCGGAGATGGCGTAAACTTTTTCCACGCCTTCAAACGATTTGGCGACGGTCTCCAATTTTTCCAGCCGCTTGACGTAGGCCTCGAGGCTGTCGCGGCGGGCGCCCGGCCTAGCGCTCGATATCGCGTCGCAGACCTGGACGATGACGGCCTCAACCGTCTTTGTCTCCACATCGCCGTGATGGGCTTCCATGGCGTGCAGGACCTCCGGCGACTCGCCGGCTTTTTCGGCGAAGGTCACGCCGAGGCGCACGTGCGTCCCTTCCACATCCTGGTCGATAGCTTTCCCCAGGTCGTGGAGCAGGGCGGCGCGCTTGGCCAGGTTGACGTTGACGCCGAGCTCGGCGGCCAGCATGCCGGCCAGGTGGGCCATTTCAACCGAATGCTGGAGCACGTTCTGTCCGTAGGAAGTCCGGTAATGCAGGCGGCCGAGCAGCTGGATAATGACCGGCGGCAGTCCGTGAACGCCGGTCTCCAGCGCCGCTTTTTCACCGTGGTCCCACATGGCGGCCTTGAGCTCGCCCTTGGATTTCTCGAACATTTCTTCGACCCGGGCCGGATGGATCCGGCCGTCGGCGATCAGCTTTTGCAGAGTAAGGCGGGCCGTCTCGCGGCGCAGGGGATCAAAGCTTGAGAGAATGACCGCTTCGGGCGTGTCGTCGACGATCAGGTCGACCCCGGTGGCGGTTTCAAACGCCCGGATATTGCGGCCTTCGCGGCCGATGATGCGGCCCTTCATGTCGTCGCTGGGGAGCTCGACCATCGAGGTTGTTGTTTCCACCACGTGATCGACGGCGCAGCGCTGGATGGCCGTAGCCAAGATCTCCCGGGCGCGCTTGTCGGACTCTTTCCTGATCTCTTCTTCATTGGCTTTTATTTTTTTGGACGCCTCGATCGCCAGCTCTTTGTCGAGCCGGGCCAATAACTCCTTTTTGGCGTCTTCCTGCGAGAGAGCGGCGACTTTTTCCAGCTCGATAACGAGCTGCCCTTTTATCTTTTCCAGAGTATCCCGGAGCTTTAGGAATTCTTCTTCGGCTTTTTTTACCAGCTTTTCGCGGTTCTCGATGTTCTTTTCCTTGTTTTCCAGATGGTCCTCGCGCGATTGCAGGCGCCGCTCCAGCGCCGTCAACTCGCCCTTTCTTTCTTTGCTGTCGCGCTCCAACTCGGCCTTTAGCCTGATCGCTTCGTCCCTGGCCTCGAGCAGGGCCTCCTTCTTGACCCTTTCTGTGTCTTTTTTGGCGTCTTCTAAGATGCGCTTGGCCGATTCTTGCGCGATCCTGACCTTTTGTTCCGCTAACTGTCTTCGGATGACAAGATAAGCCACCGCCAGCCCGAAGACCACGAGCGCCGCGATGACAAGATATATCAATGAGTTCATGTCCATTTTAGAATCTCCTTTCGGCCCTCACCCGCTGGGTTAAACCTTCCCCCCTCTCCCAGAGGGAGAGGGAGAGGGATGGGATTGAGGGCAGTTATTAAATCTGCGCGGCAGCGATCGCTTTTCTTATCTCACCCTCGATCTTATTGGCGATCTTGCCGTTATCCTTCAAATACTTGATCGCGCCGTCAAAACCCTGGCCCAGTTTTTCGCCGCCGTAGTTGAACCATGAGCCGCTTTTCTCGATGATGTTGAGGTTGACCCCCTGGTCGATGATATCGGCCTCGCGCAGGACGCCGACGCCGTGGATCAGCACAAAGGTCGCTTCACGGAAGGGTGGGGCGACTTTGTTCTTGACGACCTTGACCTTGACGCGGGTGCCGATGATCTTGTCGTTCTCCTTGATCTTTTCCCCGGCGCGCACGTCGAGGCGGACCGAAGAGTAGAACTTGAGCGCCCGGCCGCCCGGCGTCGTCTCCGGATTGCCGAACATGATGCCGATCTTTTCGCGCAGCTGGTTGATAAAGATCATGACGGTCTTCGATTTCGAGATGACCGCGGTCAGCTTGCGCAGGGCCTGCGACATCAGGCGGGCCTGCAGGCCCATCACGGAATCGCCCATCTCGCCCTCAACCTCGGCTTTGGGCACCAGCGCCGCCACCGAATCGATCACGATCATGTCGATCGCGCCGGAGCGGATCAGGGTCTCCGCGATCTCGAGCGCCTGCTCGCCGTAATCCGGCTGTGAGATCAGGAGATTCTCGACGTCAACGCCCAGCTTGCGGGCATAACTCGGGTCCATCGAATGCTCGGCGTCGATAAAGGCCGCCGTGCCGCCGCGCCTTTGGGCCTCGGCGATGGCGTGGAGAGAAACCGTCGTCTTGCCGCCGCCTTCAGGGCCGTAGATCTCGACCACTCTGCCTCTGGGCAAGCCGCCGACGCCCAGGGCCAGATCTATTGAGAGCACACCCGTCGGGATCGTTTCAACATTCAACTTTGTCGCTTCGCCCAGCTTCATGATCGAGCCCTTGCCGAAATTCTTTTCGATCTGGGCCATGGCCAGCCCCAGTGCCTTGGCCTTGTTTTCTCCAGTCCCCATAGTTTTTTCCGCTTTTTCTTCTCTGCCTAACGTTCTCATAACTTTACCTCCTTAAAATAAGTCACGGGTCACGAGTCACGGGTCACGAGTCAAAGGATCACGTCTTTAATCTTTTCGTAGACTGGGCCTTTTGGAGTGAGAGTGCTTTTCATGACTAAAATCTTATCTATGCGTACTACTCCGAACTCCGAACTTTTGAAACTCCGAACTCTCTCAACTAACTTATCAACTCCCTTATGTGTCTTGATCCTGCCAATTGTCGCGTGCGAAACAAATTCTTTCTCATCGAGCCAGCGAGCTAAATTTTCCAGTTTGTCCTGTCCCTGACTGACCCCGACCCAAACAACGCGGGGCTGTTTTCCCTCGGGAAAAGTCCCCATCCCCTCCAACTTTATCTCGAATGCTCCCGTCCCTCCGACTTTTTCTTCTATCGATCCCAACCATCTATCGATCTCTTTGTCCGCCACTTCGCCAATAAACTTTAACGTCAGGTGCAGATTTTGCTCTTCAACCCATTTAACCGTCGCGCCTGCCGACTTTAGCTGATCGATCAACTCGCCGATCTTCTTTCTGACATCTGCCGGCAACTCAACCGCGACAAAGATACGCATTGGCCCTCACCCGCCTACGCGAACCGACCTCCCTCTCCCAGAGGGAGAGGGTAGGAACATTTTTTAGCGAATAACATCTTCACCGCCGAGATAGAGCCAGAGCAATCCCAGGCAGGCCTGGGCCGCCTTTTCCCGTATCTCCGTCCGGGTCCCCTGCAGGTTCAACTCTTTCCATTCTACAGAGTTGTCCCCCCCGCCAGCGCGATATAGACCCGGCCAACCGGCGCCGGCGGGATCGGCGCGGGCCCGGCCACCCCTGTAGCCGAGAGGCCGATGTCGGTCCTGAATCTTTTTTTGATCTCTTCAGCCATCGAGACCGCCACTTCTTTGCTCACCAAGCCGTGTTGGCTGATGAGCGCGGCCGGCACGCCGACCTGCGTGACTTTTATCCGCGGCGAATAGGAGACAATGCCGCCGATAAAATAATCAGAACTGCCCAGCACATTGGTCAGCCGGCTGCTGATCTGGCCGCCCGTGACCGATTCCGCCACCGAAACCGTCTGCTTGTTTTTTTTTAACAGATCGGCGATCTCTCGGTCGGTCGTCCGCCCGATCACCGAAAGGACTTTGGTAAAAAAGTCCTCTAATTTAATTTCAACTGTTTGAGGAACCGGCTCTGCCACAGGTACGCGCCTCCCGAGATATAGGCCAGGATCACCGCCAGCCACAGGACCAGGCCGGCGAGCGGCAGGCTCAAGATCGACAAAAAGACCGCCAGCATCTCCACGATCGTTTTCCATTTGGCGACCGGACTGGCCGCGAAAACGCCCTTGGTGCGCAGGCTGGTGATGACAAATTCACGCGCGATCAGGAACATAACCGGCACCGGGCTTACTTTGCCCAGCGAAGTCAGGCCGACCAAGAGGGTCAGGACCAGGATCTTATCCGCCAGGGGATCGAGCTGTTTGCCCAGTTCCGAGACTTGCTTGTATTTTCTGGCCACATAGCCGTCGATGGCGTCGGAAAACGCGAGCAGGACAAAGACGGCCGCCGACAGGCCCCAAAAGCCGGTCAAGAGAAAGGCCAGGGAGAGGGGGATGAGAGCTATTCTTAAAAGAGTGATGCGGTTGGCTAAGGTCAAATCAGACAACCGATGAGGTCGTAGGTTTTGGCGCCGGTTATCCGGCACTTAACGATCCCTCCCGGTTGAAGATTATTGGAGCCCTTAACCAGCACAGAGCCATCGATCTCGGGAGCATCCGCGCTGCTGCGGCCGATAAAGCCGCCGCGGACCTGCCGTTCGATGATTGTTTCAACTTTTCGTCCGATCATTTTTTTGTTGAGCTCCCTGGAGATGCCGGCCTGGACCCGCATCAGTCGATTTAAACGTTCGATCTTTTTCCGCTCGGCCAGCTGCCCCCTCATTTTGCTCGCAGCCGTGCCGTTTTCTCTCTGGTATGTAAAACCGCCGAGGCGGTTAAACTTTACGCGGCGGATAAGATCGATCAGCTCCTCGAACTCGGCCTCGCCTTCACCGGGAAAACCGACGATGACCGTGGTCCGAAGCGCTATGCCTGGTATGCGCCTCCTGATTTTTGAGATTAAATTTTCAAGGCCCTGCCCCGACAGAGCGGGGCGGTTCATCAACTGTAAAATCTTATCACAGGCATGCTGGATTGGCAAGTCAAGATACTTGACGATCTTCTTTTCCTGGGCGATCACCTCAAGCGTTTCATCGGTCAGGTGCGATGGGTAGGTGTAGAGGAGGCGGAGCCATTTTAGCCCATCGATTTTGGCGGTCTGGCGCAATAATTGCGCCAGGTTTGGGTAAGCAGCAGTGTCTTCGGCTATAAAGATGACTTCTTTAACTCCGCGCTTCACCAAAAGTTCAACTTCTTTCAATATATCTGCCATTTCCCGGTGCCGGAAGCGGCCACGAATTTTTGGAATAAGGCAGTAGGAGCAGGCGTTGTCGCAGCCTTCGGCGATCTTGACGTAGGCGTACCAGGGCGGGGTGGCTTTTATCCGCGGTGAGCTGTAGTTAAACAGGCCGAGAGAGTCAACAGACCCATCGATAAACTTGGATAATGACGAATGACGAATTACGAATAAAGAATTAAGGTATTTCGGCAAACATCCGGCGATTAATAACTGCTGGCACTTCCCCTTCTTTTTCCACTCCGCCATTTCTTTGATCG
>JAGVQF010000013.1 GCA_020051815.1 Candidatus Saganbacteria bacterium
CGCCGCCGATGTATCGCGTTAATGGTCCGCTAAGCAATTTGCCGGAATTCTACGCCGCGTTTGGGATAGGTTCGGGCGAGGCTATGTTTAAGCCGGAAGGTAAAAGAGTCCGAATTTGGTGACTTGAACCCTTGACCCCTAGTTCCCCTCGTTATATATCCCCATCTTCCTGTATTTATTGTAGCGGTCCGCGATCAGCTCGTGATGGGAGAGAGCGAGCAGGGGGCCCAGGTTGCGCAGGATCGCGGCTTTGATGTTTTTGGCGGTTAGCTGGGGATCGTTGTGCGCGCCGCCGATCGGCTCTTTGATTATTTCGTCGATCACATTTAATTCCAGCAGGTCTTTGGAAGTGATCTTCATCGCCACCGCCGCGTCGTTGGCGCGTGTCGCGTCGCGGAATAAAATAGAAGCGCAGCCTTCTGGGGAAATGACCGAATAGATCGAAAACTCCATCATCATGACTTTGTTGCCCATGGCTATGCCCAGCGCGCCGCCGGAACCGCCCTCGCCGGTGATGATCGAGATAAACGGCACTGTCAGCTCCGCCATCTCCCTCAAGTTCTTGGCGATCGCTTCGGCCTGGCCGCGCTCTTCGGCGCCGAGGCCCGGGTAGGCGCCTGGGGTATCGATAAAGGAGATGATCGGCTTGTTGTAGCGCTCGGCCAGGCGCATGACGCGCAGGGCTTTGCGATACCCTTCGGGATTGGCCATGCCGAGATTGCGCGCCAGATATTCTTTGGTCGAGTGACCCTTCTGGTGGCCCATGACGACGACGGAGCGCCGGTCAAGCTTGGCCACGCCGGCGATCATGGCCGGATCGTCCGAAAAGTTGCGGTCGCCGTGCAGTTCCAGAAAATCATCAAAGATCATATCGATGTATTCGAGCGTCGTCGGGCGCTGGATAAAGCGGGCGACCTGGACGATCTGGCTCGGGGATAGTTTCGCAAAAATATCGCGGCGCGTCGCCTCGATCCGCTTTTCCATCAGCCGGACCTCTTCGTTCATCTCCATTTTGACCTCGCTGCCGACCGCCTTCAGCTTTTCCAGCTTATCGTAGAGCTCTTCGATCGGTTTTTCGAACGGGAGCAGGCGTCTGGTATTTTTCTTTTGTTCTGGTTTGGCCATGTTAATCCTTAAAGAACCTCAACAATTTGACCAGCGTGTCTCTTAGGTCCTTTCTTTCGCAGACCCTATCGACCATGCCGTGCTCAAGCAAAAATTCCGAGCGCTGGAAGCCCGGCGGCAGTTTTTGCCTGATCGTCTGCTCGATGACGCGCGGGCCGGCAAAACCGATCAGCGCGTTTGGCTCGGCCAGGTTGACATCGCCCAGCATGGCAAAGCTGGCGGAGACACCGCCGGTCGTCGGGTCGGTTAAGACTGAGATGTAGGGGAGGCGGTTCTCGCGCAGGCGGCCCAGCGCGGCCGAGGTCTTGGCCATCTGCATCAGCGACATGATCGACTCCTGCATCCGGGCGCCGCCGGAGGTGGAAAAGATCACGACCGGGAATTTCTTTTCGACGGCGGCCTCGACCAGGCGGGCGAACTTTTCGCCGACGACCGAGCCCATACTGCCGCCCATGAAAGAAAAGTTCATGAGGCCCATGGCGACATCGAGGTCGTCGAGCTTGCCGAGGCCAGTGACGATCGCGTCATTGAGGCCGGATTTTAACATCGAGTCCTCGATCCTTTTGCCATAATCTTTGGTGTCGGAGAATTTGAGGAAATTGGTCGAGGTGAGGCCTGGGTTGATCTCTTTAAATGAATTTTTGGGAAAAAGCTGGGCGATCCGCTCGGCGGCCGTCAGTTTAAAATGATAGCCGCACTTGGGGCAGACCTTCAGGTTGGCCATCAGGTCCTTGGCAAAGATCGCCTGGCCGCATTTATAGCACTTGACCCATAAGTTGCCTGGGATATCAAGTCTTTCGCGGGTATATTCAGCTTCTTTTTGTAGTTTTTTACGCTTAAACCAATCGTGGATGCTCAATGTGCTTGATATGATAAGGCATTTTGTGCTATATTGTCAATGCCTCGACTCCGCTCGGCATAAAGGAAGGAAAGATAAATGGCAGAAAAGAAAGTTTTTAAACGCAAACACGTCAAAAATGTCCGCAAAACAAAGAAACAGCGCGCCCGCAATGTGCGCGAGAAGAACCTGGTCAAATTAACCCTTAAAACCGCCCGCCAGGCGGTCATCGCCAAAGCGGCCGATGTTGTTGAGAAGATCAAAAAAGCGGTCTCGGTGCTCGACAAAGCGGCCGAGCGCGGCATTATCCACGCCAACAAGGCGGCGCGCCTCAAATCGCGGCTCAACCTCGCATTTAACAAGACGAAATAAGTGCGGCTCCGCGCCTTTGCCAAAATAAATCTTACCCTCAAGATACTGGGCAAGCGCCCCGACGGTTTTCACGAGCTCGAATCCCTCATGCAATCGGTCTCGCTCTGCGACTATATCACTTTGACTCCGCTTGAATCGGGCATCCAACTGACGACGAACAACCTGCGATTGCCGGTCGACGGCCGGAATCTGGCTTATAAGGCGGCGGAAGTATTTTTTAGAAAGCAGACAGCAGAAAGCAGACAGCCGAACACAGGAGTGAAGATTTTCCTTGAGAAGAACATTCCCTTGGCGGCTGGGCTGGCGGGCGGATCGGCTGACGCGGCGGCGGTGCTTTTTGGGCTTAACCAGCTTTCAGGCAATCCTTTGTCCAAAATTGAATTGATGAAGCTTGGCGAAGAAATTGGCTCGGATGTCCCTTTTTGCCTGGTCGGCGGCAACTGCAAGGTTGGCGGCAGGGGGGAGAAGGTGGCATTAAATCCTTTGCATGTAAAAAGAGATTTTGTTCTCGTTACGCCTGAAGTCGAAGTTTCCACAAAATGGGCGTATGAGGCATGGGATGAACATCAAACATCCAACGTCTCCGCCAAAGGCGGATCCGCCGGAGGCGGAAAACTTCAAAACAAATCTCAAAACGATCTTGAAGATGTGGTTGTGAAAAAATATCCAACTATCCAAAAGGTCAAAGATAAGCTGTTAAGCCTGGGCTGCAGTTACGCGCAGATGTCGGGGAGCGGGCCGTCGGTCTTTGGCATTGTTGGCTCGGCCGGCTCGGGCCAGGCGATCTTTAACGAAATGAAAAAAGAATTTCCCCGCAGTTTCCTCGTCCGCTCGGCCGAGCGCGGCGTCGAAGAGGCATAGCGTGCCGACCCGCCGGCTCAAGCGCTTATTCTTCCTCCGGCCAACCCTTAAAGTTTCGCAAGCCCTGTTGGGCAAATATCTTATCCATGAATACAAAGGGCGAAAACTTGGCGGGATGATCGTCGAGACCGAGGCCTATATCGGCAAAAAGGATAGAGCTGCCCATTCCTACGGCGGGCGCCGGACCAAACGCAACGAGATCGAATACGGCATCGGCGGCCATGTCTACATATATATGGTCTATGGCCTGCACTACCAGCTCAACTTTGTCACCGCCGGCAAAGACGAGCCGGAATGTGTTTTGATCAGGGCGCTCGAGCCAACGGACGGTATTGATGCCATGAAGAAGTTTCGCCATCAGAAAGACGAGCGCAATCTGGCCAACGGCCCGGGCAAGCTCTGCCAGGCGCTCCATCTTGATCGATCGTTGTACGGACATGACCTTTGTGCCAAAGGTTCAAAGTTCTACATTGAAGACAGGGGGGTTAAGGTTTTGCCAGGCCGGATCAAGAAGGGGCCGAGGATCGGGATCGATTACGCTGGCCCTTATTGGGCGAAGGTCCACTGGCGGTTTTGGCTTGACAGAAAAGAGGGGAAAGCTTATACTTTTGGGTGTTGAAGGATCGAATTTGTTTCAGGAGGTAACGATGAAAAGTATCTATGTAGGCAATTTCCCCTGGTCCGTCACCGACGCCGATCTCTCGGCCAAGTTCTCCGAATTCGGCAACGTTGTTTCGGCTCGAGTAGTCACCGACAAGCTTACGGGCAAATCACGGGGCTTTGGTTTTGTCGATATGGACGACGCCGATGCCGATAAGGCGATCGCCGCGTTGTCCGGCTACAAATGGGGGGATCGCGAGATCACCGTCAATGAAGCCAGGCCCAAGACCGAAGGCGGCCCGCGCCGCGAGCCGAGAGAACCGCGCTTTTAAAGCTGAAACTTTAGTTTAAAGCCAAAGGCGTCTGGTCTTTCAGACGCCTTTTTTTTAACCTATGGAAGCTATTTTAGCGCTTGAAGATGGTACGATATTTCACGGCCGCTCCTTTGGCGCCGAGGGCGAAAAGAGCGGCGAAGTCGTTTTTAATACCTCACTGACCGGCTACCAGGAGATCTTGACCGATCCATCCTACAAAGGCCAGATCGTTACTATGACCTATCCTTTGATCGGCAATTACGGCATCAATGAAGAGGACATCGAGTCGATCGGGCCAAATGCCGAGGCCTTTATCGTCCGGGAGAACTCGCGCGTCGCCTCCAACTACCGCTCGACGGGCAAACTTGACGCTTATCTGGCCAAATACGGCATTGTCGGCATCGAGGGGATCGATACGCGCATGTTGACGCGCCGCCTGCGGCAAAAGGGCTCGCTGAAGGGCGTAATTTCGACCATTGATATAGATGAGAAAAGCCTTGTTAAAAAAGCTAAAGATTGCCCTGGTGTTGAGGGAGTAGATTTAGTCAAAGTTGTTACCTGTAAAGAGCCTTACGTCTGGAACGAATCCTCCTATGCCAAATTGACCGACGAGCAATGTCAGATGGCAAATCTTGGTGCTACCGCAAAACATAAATGCAAATATCACGTTGTGGCTTACGATTACGGGATCAAATTCTTTATTTTGCGTCATCTGGCGGCTGCGGGCTGTAAGGTGACGGTCGTGCCGGCGGACTTTCCGGCCGACAAAGTCCTGGCGATGGAGCCGGACGGGATTTTCCTCTCCAACGGCCCGGCTGACCCGGCTGCGGTGACTTACGCGATCAAGAATATCAAAAAGCTTATTGGTAAAAAACCGATCTTCGGTATCTGCCTCGGCCACCAGCTTCTCGGATTGGCTCTGGGCGGCAAGACCTATAAGCTAAAATTTGGCCATCACGGCGGCAACCAGCCGGTCATGGACCTTAAGACGAAAAAGGTGGCGATCACCGCCCAGAATCACGGGTTTGCGGTCGATATCGATTCAATTCCCAAGGGAATCGTAGAACTTACTCATATTAATTTAAATGATAAGACGGTTGAAGGCATGCGCCACACAAAACTGCCGATCTTCTCGGTCCAATACCATCCGGAGGCCGGCCCGGGGCCGCATGATGCGAGCTATCTGTTCGCCGAGTTCACGAAGCTTATGGGGGCGGGCAGGTAATGACAAATGACCAATTAAAAATGTCAAATGTAGGTATGCCTTCGGCATGTTATTCGTATAATGTCGCGAAGCGACACATCCATTTGAAATTTGACATTGGACATTTGTCATTCTGCGGAGCAGATAATGCCTAAACGAACCGATATTAAAAAAATTATGA
>JAGVQF010000022.1 GCA_020051815.1 Candidatus Saganbacteria bacterium
AGATGAGGTTTTTGGCCGGCCCGGGCATTGAGAGGAGGGCATCCTTCATGGCCAGGAGATCGAACGTGCCGCAATGCCTATACATTATTAATATAGCCGCCACCAGAAAAGCGGTCCCGGCCTGCGTCATAACGATATAGATCGTCCCCGCCGCGACTGACTTTTCATTATCATGCTCAAAAAATATCAGTAAATATGAGAGGAGCGACATCAACTCCCAGGCCAGCAGAAAGACGATCGCGTGCCGGGCGGAAACGACCAGCAGCATGACGGCAACAAAGCCGAGCCCGGCCAGCTGGCCAAGCACCAATTTGCCGGCCGAGTGTTTGCCCTTGAGATAACCGAGAGAAAAGATGAACGAGGGGAGAGAGATCAGCAAAATTACGGTGACAAAAAACAGTGAGAGCGGGTCAAAGAATAAGACGGGGCTAAGGCCAAAGAAGCCGTTCATTGATCTCCTCTCTTTTTACCAATTTACATCACTGAACTAGCTTTGTCAAATTTGCTATAGCTTTATCGCCCACCAGTAGAGATCATAGCGCCCCGAAGTGACAGCGCTGTCAAGCATCCCGGCTTTAACCGCCATGGCTTTGATCGTTTTCGAAACTTCGATCAAAAACGAGGCGGCATAAAGAGTTGAGCCGGTTGAGGGAGTCGAGCCGTCGAGGGTGTAGTAGATCTCGGCTCCGGCGGTCGCGCATTCGAAAGTTATGAGAAGAGAATCGGCCTCATAGGAGCCCGGGACTGGCGCAAAAGTCGGCGCCGCAACCGTAGCCAGAGTCGTGGTCGTCGAGGCGGTTGAAGTTGTGGTGCTGGTGCCGAGCGTGGTCGTCGTCGTTATTAAAAATCCCGGTGGGGAGATCGCTCCCGGCAAAGTCGTGGTCGTCGTACCTGCTCCACCGGCCATAGTTGTTGAAGTGGAAATACCGCCGGGGGTTGTCGTGGTCGTCACGGTCGGATCGTCAACCTTTTGGCCGCAGCCGGGGGCCAAAATAGCCAAGAAAACGACCCCGATCACAAGGACAAATCTTTTCATTTGGCCCAAGTTTAGCACAACAATGCTATAATGGAAATATGACTAAGATAATTAATATCGCAATTATCGCCCACGTCGACCACGGCAAGACCACCCTGACCGACCATCTCCTGCGCCAGGGGGGCGCCTTTGGCGAGCGCGACGAGATCACCGACCTGGCCATGGACTCGAACGAGCTCGAGCGCGAGCGCGGCATCACCATCTTGTCGAAGAACTGCTCCATCCGTTATAAAGACATCAAGCTCAATATCGTCGATACCCCCGGCCACGCCGACTTTGGCTCCGAAGTCGAGCGCGTGCTTAAGATGGTCGACAGCGTTCTCCTGCTGGTCGACGCCAAGGAAGGCCCGATGCCCCAGACCAAGTTCGTCCTTTCAAAGTCGCTCAGGCTGGGCCTGCGCCCCATTGTCGTCCTTAACAAGATCGATAAGGTCGAAAATTCGCCCAACCGGGTGCACCAGGCCGTCGACCTGATCTTCGACCTCTTCGTCAAGCTCGACGCGACCGATGAGCAGCTTGATTTCCCCATCGTCTACTCGATCTCGCGCGAAGGGGTCGCCATGAAAGAGCTGACCGACGAGCGCAAAGATCTCGGCCCGCTCTTTGACGCGATCTTGGCGCACGTTAAGCCCTACCCCGACAAGAGCGCCTCGCCGCTCCAGCTGCAGGTCACCAACCTGGCTTACGACGATTATGTCGGCCGGATCGCCATCGGGCGCGTGACCGGCGGCACGCTGGAAAAGAACATGAACATCGTGGTCTGCCGGCGTGACGGCTCGATCCAGCCCGGCAAGATCAGCAAACTTTCGATCTATGAAGGGATGAAACAGCTGGAGGTCCAATCGGTCGAATGCGGCGATATCGCCGCCGTGGCCGGCATCACCGATATCACGATCGGCGAAACGATCTGCCTGGCCGACAACCCCCTGCCAATGACACTGCTGCAGATCGATGAGCCGACGCTCAACATGGAGTTTCTGGTCAACGATGCGCCTTTCGCCGGGCGCGAAGGCAAATACGTGACCAACCGCCACCTGCGTGAGCGGCTTGACCGCGAACTCCAGACCAACGTCGGCTTGAAAGTCGAAGATATGGGCGGCGCGGAAGGGTTCCGAGTCTCCGGCCGCGGCGAACTCCACCTCTCGATCCTGCTCGAGCAGATGCGCCGCGAGGGCTATGAGGTCCAGGTTTCGCAACCGAAAGTCATTTTCAAAACCATCCACAGCGAACAGATGGAGCCGGTCGAGCAGGCGATCATCACGGTGCCGGACGAATTTGCCGGCGGGGTGATCGAGAGCTTGGGCAAACGCCGCGGCGAGATGCAGGAGATGTCATCCAAGAACGGTACGACGACCCTCGTCTACATGGTGCCGACCCGCGGACTGCTCGGCTTTCGGGCCGCTTTTATCATGGACACCAAGGGCGAAGGATTGCTGCACCACGCCTTCTCGCGCTACGAGCGGATGAAGGGCGATATTAGTAAGCGCCAGAATGGTGTCCTCGTTTCTGGTAACCGGGGCAAGACCGCCTCCTACGCGCTCGACAACCTGCAGGACCGGGCCAAGCTGTTCATCGGGCCGGGAGTAGAAGTTTATGAGGGGATGATCGTGGGCGAGAACGCCCGCAGTATGGACATGACTGTCAACCCGACCAAGGAAAAGAAACAGACCAACATCCGCTCGGCCGGCGCCGATGAAGCAATTAAATTAACACCGCCGATCCGGCTGACACTTGAGCAAGCGCTCGAATTTATCGACGAAGACGAACTGGTCGAGGTGACGCCGCTCAACATCCGCTTGAGGAAGAAACTGCTGACCGAGAACGAACGGTCAAGGAACAGATAAAATTTCCGCTAAACATATCTTTTTATTTCGGATATCAACACGCTTCTGAAACCTTTAATGATCCGTTGATGGCTTTGAGGCAGAAACTCGCCCAATTCTTTTTTGAAATCAACTTTGGTCTCTTCTACAATAGGCAGAATCCGCCGGAGCACTGCCTTTTCCGGCAGTAGATTTGAGCGCAGCATATAATAAAGATCAAAAAAGTCTCTCGGCTTTTTCCGCTCGAGCAAGGCCGCTACCTTTTCCGAGATCAGCTCCTCTCTTTTCAGCGCCATGAGCGTATACGTATCGATATAGGGATTTTCCACCACGATCAATTCCCCGCTCGGTCTTTTCTTTCGGGCGGAGATCTCGATCAAGACGCCAAACTTATGCCTGCCGATCTCAACTTTTAATCTGCACAGAAAGCCGCCGGTGGTCTTGGTTGACTCCTCCAATTCAACCCGCAGCCCCTCCTGGTCGAGCCTGATCATGGTTTCCTGCAGGAGGTCTTCGATCGTTTTCTGGTGGATTATCGGAGTTGAAAAATCAAGATACTCGGAAAACCGGGGACTTTTGTAAAGGATCCTCAAGGCCGTACCGCCTTTAAACAGGATCGCCTCGGACTTTTCCTGGGCATAAAAATAATTCAGGAACAGATTCTGCGCGTATTCCCGCGCGACATTGATGAAACTGCCTTGTATTTTAGTTGCCAGTTCATTAAGCTGCTGTTCGGATAACATCTTTCCCCCATTTCACCAATTTGGGCACCTCAAAAAGTGATAAATACGACAATAATTTGTCGCGCTTGACGCCCTTAAGGCGCAGCCGGTCATTTAAACTCTTCTTTTTCAAAAACACATAATAAAAATAATCCGCCAGCGTTTTCTCCTTATCCGCCAGCAGAACACTATCCTCCCCGATCCTCGTTAATTTATAACCGGTATAAGCCGATTTTTTTATCCGGTGATAGCTGAATAATTGATCGCCCGCCCTAAAGTTCTTGGTGGTTTTTGTGGTCGCCGAAGTAAAGCTGTAAACCGTTTCGGGGATGAGGCCATGATACGAAAGCGCCGTTTCAAAAGAAATGTAAGACGGCTCATATAATTTGTTGGCGATCAGGTAGCCCGATGGGTAATTTAGCTTGAGGGCATACACCCCACCCTTAAGCCTGACCAGGACGCCCTTCTTGGTGTATCTTTCCAAAAGCTGCTGCGCGGCGGAGCTCGATCCTCCCAGCAGGCGCCTAAATTCAAGACGGGAAAAGACCTTCAGCCGGCTTTCTTTTATTCTATTTTGTATTTCAACCAGTTTCATTTTTCTATCACATATGATAGATATTAGAAACGGCCTTGTCAAGCGCCCAAGTGCTATTTAGCCTATTTTGCCGCCGCCCGGCAATTCGATCGTAAAGGTACTTCCCTGGCCAATCGTAGATTTGGAGACCTCGCGAAAGCTACATCCCCGGCAGCAGCCCGCCCATCCCACCGGTTAAACCCTGCATCATCTTAGCCGCTTCGACTTTGGCCGAGCGCAGAGCTTTGTTCGCCGCTTCTTTGACCAGGCCTTCCGCCCGAACAATGCTCACTTCCGGCGGGATCTTGATCTCGAGGATATCCATCTCACCGTTAACGACCACTTTAACGCCGCCCGCCTCGCCTTCGCACTTAACCTTCCCCATGGCATCCTTCATCTTTTTAGCCTGCTTGATCATCTCTCCCATTTTCCCCAAATTTCCGAACATGTTCATACTAAATCCTCCTGATTTCTGATTTCTATTTTCTACTCACTACTCTCTACTCACTAAACTCACCCTGGCGGCCAACTAAACTCCCTGCCGCCCAAAATATGAACGTGCAAATGATGGACGGCCATCCCGGCCGCCCGCCCCGTATTGATCACCGTGCGGAAGCCGCTCTTATCGAGCCCCTTTTCGGCCGCGATCTTGTTCACGATCTTAAAAATATCGGCCAGCACCGAATGATCCTTGACGTCGGAGAGCGTCGCCACGTGCGTTTTTGGAATGACCAGAATATGCACCGGCGCCTGCGGCGCGATGTCGTTAAACGCAAAGACCTTGTCGTCTTCATAGACAACACTGCTCGGGATCTCTTTATTCGCTATTTTACAGAAAAGACAGTCTTTCATAATTCTTACTGCTTAATACTTACCACTTAGTACTTAATCCTTAATTCTACTATCCGATGGTTCCCCGTATCCGCCACATAGACCCGCCCCTTTTTGCCCAGACTGATCCCTTCCGGGTCGTTAAACTGCCCATTGCCGGAGCCCCGTTGGCCAAAGGCAAGCAGAAACTTACCTTGTTTCGTAAAGAGACAGATGCGGTCATTGCCCGAATCGGCCACGTAGATAAATTTATCATCGACCGCGATGGAACGGGGAGAAGAAAGCTCCCCTTCCCCGCTGCCAAATTTGCCGAAAGAGAAGACCGGCCGGCCTTCAATATCAAGTTTCTGGATCCGGTGGTTGCCGGTATCGGCCACATAAATGTTGCGGTCTCGGTCGATCGCCACATCCATCGGCCGGTTGAAAAAGCCGGAACCAATGCCAAAACCCCCAAGTTCGGCCAGGAAGTTCCCCTGGTCGTCAAATTTTAAGACCCGGTCATTGCCCGAATCGGCCACATAAAGGTAGCCGAGATTATCGACGTCCAGGCCGGCCGGGTCAAGCAGGGCGCGGAAGTTGACCTCGCCGGTGCCGATGTAATTTAAGAAGTTGCCGCGGATATCAAAAAGCTGGATGCGGTCATTGTCCTTTTCCGAGACATAGAGCCGGAAGTTAAAATCAACGGCGATGCCATCCGGGGTATTGAACTTGCCGTCCCCGAAACCGAAGCCGCCGAACTGGTAAACGAACCCGCCGTCCTCATCAAGCCGCTGGACACGGTTGTTGCCGGTGTCCACTATATAAAGATTGTCGAGGCCGGTCTCCAGGTCGCCGATCACCGCCACTTTGAGATCGCGGGGATAATAGAACTGCCTCTCCCCCGAGCCGGGCGTGCCAAAATCGCGCACGTACTCCATTGTCGGCTTCACAACTTCTGTGGTTGAAGGAACTTCACCCATGGCGCCGGCTGCGCCGGAAATGACAAATGACAAATAACAAATGACAAACAAGCCTAAAATTCCAAATCTCAAACAGCCCTCATCCGCTGGCACAAACCGGCCTCCTTCTCCCAGAGGGAGAAGGAAAGGCATTTTTGTATTTACCCTCTCCCTCTGGGAGAGGGGGGAAGGTTTAGCGTTAGCGGGTGAGGGCCGCGTAGACTTTTTCATTCCATCAGCCCCCTTATCTTCGCCCCGATATCCCGGCTCTTCATTAGGCTTGTGCCAACCAGGATAGCAGAAACTCCTTTGGCTTTTAACTGCTTGACCTGTTCGGCCGAATCGATGCCGCTCTCGGAGACGACGATCCTCTTTTTGAGCTCGGGGTATTTGTCCAGCAGGCTGAAAGTCGTCTGAAGATCGACCTTAAAAGTATCAAGATCGCGGTTATTGATCCCGATGATCTCCGCTTTTGTTTTTAAGACGCGCTCCAGCTCTTTCTCATCATGCACTTCGACCAGACAGCTCAAATTGAGCGAATGGGCCAGGGCAAGAAAAGTGTTTAGCTGTTCGTCGGTGAGAATGCGCGCGATCAGCAGGATGGCATCGGCGCCGGCGATCCGCGATTCGTAGATCTGCGCTTCGTCAATGATAAAATCCTTGCGCAGGACCGGGATAGTCGTCGAGTCTTTGGCCGCTTTGAGATGATCGAGCTTGCCCTGGAAGAATTTTTCATCGGTCAAAACAGAGATCGCCGCGGCACCGCTCTTCTCGTAAGTCTTGGCCAGTGTGACCGGTTCAAACCTCTCCGCGATGATACCGGCCGAAGGCGACGCTTTCTTTATCTCGGCAATAAGAGAAATTTCCCCCTTCGGCAAAGCTTTTAAGAAATTTCTGGTCGGCGGCGGCTCCTTGAAATCAACCTTAAGGGCGGTCACTTCCTGCCGCTTGTTGAAGACAATGTCGTCGAGAACGGTCATGTTATAATATTAACACAATGACTATCTCCTATCAACACGAGCCGGTTATGGTTAATGAGGTTCTCGAGTATCTTGATCCAACACCAGAAAAAGTCTTCGTCGACGCGACATTAGGAGGTGGAGGACACACTCAAGCTTTGCTTGAGAAATCCAAAATCCAAAGCTCAAAGCTCAAAATCTATACCTTTGATCAAGACAGCGACGCGATTGAAGCCGCAAAACAACGGCTGGCAAACTATTCGAACATCGTCTTTATTCAGGACAATTTCGCCACCCTCAAAAAGCATGTCAAAGAGAAGGTCGATGGCATCCTCTTCGACCTCGGTATCTCGTCTTACCAGATCAATGAAGCCGGGCGCGGTTTTAGCCTGCAAAATGACGGTCCGCTCGACATGCGCATGGACAAGGGCCAAAGGTTGACCGCGGCCGATATTGTTAATAATTATGCCGGTGACGAGCTGACCAGAATATTTTCGGAATACGGAGAAGAAAGATTTGCCAAACGGATCAGCAATGCAATCATTGCATTTCGCGACCCGCGACCCGCGACCCGCGACTCGCGACTTATTAGAACTACGTTTCAGCTCAAGGAGATCATCGAAAAGGCCATCCCGACCTGGAAAAAGCGCGAATCGGTCACTCGCATCTTCCAGGCCTTGAGGATCGCCGTCAACCACGAGCTCGAGAGCCTGCAAAAGGCCCTCGACGACGCGATCGAACTGCTCAAGCCCGGCGGCCGGCTCGTCGTCATCTCCTATCATTCGCTGGAAGACCGCATCGTCAAGCATACCTTAAGGGAGAACGCCAAAAATGCTATACTTCAATTGCTGACAAAAAAGCCTGTTTTGGCCGGCGAAGCTGAACTTACAGCCAATCCCAGGTCAAGAAGTGCAAAGTTACGAGCAGCGCAGATATTATGAACAAGAACGTGAACTTTCGAAAAGCCGTCACCATCCTGGCCCTCTTTCTCACCCTGGCGGGGATCCATCTTTTTATCTACGCGCAGAATATCAGCCTCAAATACCAGATCACCGACCTCAAGATCAAACTGAATGAGCTTGACAGCACGACCGCCGCGCTGGGGAGCCGGGCGGCCAGGGAAGAGGACCTGGCTTTTATCGAAAAGACAGCCAAAGGCCGGCTGGGGATGATCTATCCCGAAGACATCATTTATATTGTAAAGGCGGAAAACCCAGGGCGGAAGTGACCTGCTGGCCGGCCTGGAGAAGCGGGTTTATTTCACGATAGTAGATCAGTCTCGCTTCGCCCGGTATTTTGCCTTCGATCCTTGCTTCCTCGATCGCGTCGTTAAAACTGCCGAGCTTATCGACCAGTTTGGCGGCCAATGCCTGGTTGCCAGTATAGACCCGCCCCTGCGCCAGCGCCCGTGCTTCAGCCGTCGAGAGTTTTCGGCCGGCGGCCACAACCCCCACAAAATCGTTATAGGTTTCGTCGAGCAGCCGGTCAAGCGCTTCGGTTTCGACGGTCGTGAACTTGCGCAGGCCGGAGAACATGTCGGCGTGCGCCCCCTCTTTGATAACATCGGCCGTCACTTCATAAGTGTTCATCAGTCCGAGATAGTTTGGAAAATAGCCGATGACCCCGATACTGCCGGTGATCGTCGACGGGTCGGCCACGATCTTGTCGGCCGCCGCGGCCACGTAATAGCCGCCCGAAGCCGCCACGTCGCCCAGTGAAGCGATGATATATTTCTTTTTCTCGCGCGCGTACTGCAGGGCCTGATAGATCTCGCCCGCGGCGACCGCCGAGCCGCCCGGACTGTTGACGCGCACCAAAACGGCTTTGACAAAGACGTCGTCGGCCGCCCGGCGGATGTCCCGCACCAGTTTGTCCACGCCGACGTAAGAGCCGCCAAAGAGAAAGTTCTGCCCGCTGTCGCCGGTCGTGATCTCGCCATCGACTTCGATCACCGCCACGCCAAAGACCTGGGCGAAGAAAACTTCGTCCGGCTCGATCAGGTTGGGTTCGACTATCTTGACCTCGTCTTTGCCGCCAAAGAGCTCATTAGCCGTGACCGCGGCGTCGCGAAAGAAGCCGACCTTGTCGACCAAACCCATCTTCTGGGCCAGCCCGGCTGGAAAGATCATGCCGTCGCCGATCTCCTTGACCTTTTCGATCGGCAGCTTGCGGCTGGCCGAGATATCGGTCAGCATCTGGCGGTAAATATCGGCCACCAGCAGTTCGAGCATTTTTTTCTGGTCGTCGCTCATATTAGGCGAGAGCCAGTCGAACGAAGTTTTGTATTTGCCTTTGTACATGACCTGATAATCAACGCCGAATTTCTTGAACAGCTTGCCGAAGCGGTAGATCTCCAGGCTCTTGCCGAAGCCGCCGACGGCCGAGCCGGGCGCCGCCACGATCTTGTCGGCCACCGAGGCCAGATAATATTCGTCGCCGACGG